>NZ_JBFUES010001561.1:0-1126 GCF_056403875.1 Bradyrhizobium sp. P2_E8 | reverse complement strand
TTCGTAGAGCATGCGGCCCTCGTCCGTGAGCGCCAGCTGCCGCGTCGTACGCACCAGCAGGCGCGTGCCGAAGTGCTGCTCAAGCGCCGAAATCTGCCGGCTCACCACCGTCAGCGAGCTCGGCAATGACCGCGCCGCCGCGGACAGGCTGCCGGTGTCGACAGCCCGGATAAAGGTCGCCATTGCCGCGAGCTGGTCCATGGCCATCCTTCCGTTTTCAGCAAGACAGTCTGCCTAATCTCGCCGATAGTAGCGAAGTACGAAAGGGTCTATCCCTGTGTCCTCGAGAACAGCCTTTGGACGTGCTGATGGCGGGACTTGATATCAGGGAGATCGTCGAACTCGCGCTGCTGCTGATTGCAACCGGCGCGCTCTCGGGATTCCTGGCCGGTGTGTTCGGCATCGGCGGCGGCGCGATTCTCGTGCCGGTGTTCTACGAATGCTTCCGCATTGCCGGCGTCCCGCTCGAGGTGCGCATGCCGCTCTGCGTCGGCACCTCGCTCGCCGTGATCATCCCGACCTCGATCCGTTCGTTCCAGGCGCATTACAAGCGCGGCGCCGTCGACATGGCGATCCTGCGCGTCTGGTGGCTGCCGATCGTGATCGGCGTCGCCGCCGGCAGCGTGGTCGCGCGCTACGCGCCGGAGCGGCTGTTCAAGATCGTGTTCGTCTGCGTCGCCTGGTCGGCCGCCGTGCGGCTGATCTTCGCGCGCGAGACCTGGAAGCTCGGCGAAGATCTGCCCAAGGGCCCGTTGATGCGGATCTACGGCTTCTGCGTCGGCATCCTGTCGACGCTGATGGGTATCGGCGGCGGCCTGTTCTCGAACCTGCTGATGACCTTCTACGGCCGGCCGATCCATCAGGCGGTCGCGACGTCGTCCGCGCTGGCGGTGCTGATCTCGATCCCCGGCGCGTTCGGCTACATTTATGCCGGCTGGCCTGCGGCGGCGACCTATCCCGGCATCGCAGCTCTGCAAATCCCGTTCGCGCTCGGCTATGTCTCGCTGATCGGCGCCGTGCTGGTGATGCCGATGAGTCTCGTCACCGCGCCGCTCGGCGTGAGAGCCGCGCATGCGATGTCGAAGCGGACGCTGGAGGCCGCGTTCGGGTGCTATCTGTTTATTGT
>NZ_JBFUES010001560.1:0-1130 GCF_056403875.1 Bradyrhizobium sp. P2_E8 | reverse complement strand
TGCATGAGGTCGAAGCCCTTGTTGATCTCTTCGAGCTTGAGCACGTGGGTGATCATCGGATCGATCTGGATCTTTCCGTTCATGTACCAGTCGACGATCTTCGGCACGTCGGTGCGGCCGCGCGCGCCGCCGAAGGCCGTGCCGCGCCAGTTGCGGCCGGTGACGAGCTGGAACGGGCGGGTGGCGATCTCCTTGCCGGCTTCGGCGACGCCGATGATGATCGAGGTGCCCCAGCCGCGATGGCAGGCTTCCAGCGCCTGGCGCATCACGGTGGTGTTGCCGGTGCAGTCGAAGGTGTAGTCGGCACCGCCGTCGGTGAGGTTGACGAGATGCGGGACGATGTCGCCGGTGATCTTCTTCGGGTTGACGAAGTGGGTCATGCCGAACCGGCGGCCCCAGTCTTCCTTGGAATCGTTGACGTCAACGCCGATGATCTTGTCGGCGCCGGCCATCTTGGCGCCCTGGATCACGTTCAATCCGATGCCGCCGAGGCCGAACACGACCACGTTGGCGCCCGGTTCGACCTTGGCGGTGTTGACGACGGCGCCGACGCCGGTGGTGACGCCGCAGCCGATGTAGCAGCTCTTGTCGAACGGCGCGTCCTCGCGGATCTTGGCGACGGCGATCTCCGGCAGCACGGTGAAGTTCGAGAAGGTCGAGCAGCCCATGTAGTGGTAGATCGGCTTGCCCTTGTAGGAGAAGCGGCTGGTGCCGTCGGGCATCACGCCCTTGCCCTGCGTCGCGCGGATCGCGGTGCAGAGATTGGTCTTCTGGCTCAGGCAGCTTTTGCACTGCCGGCATTCCGGCGTGTAGAGCGGGATGACGTGGTCGCCCGGCTTCACCGAGGTCACGCCGGGGCCGATCTCGCGGATGATGCCGGCGCCCTCATGGCCCAAGATCGACGGGAAGATTCCCTCGCTGTCGAAGCCGTCGAGCGTGTAGGCGTCGGTATGGCAGATGCCCGTCGCCTTGATCTCGACCAGGACCTCGCCGGCCTTCGGTCCTTCCAGGTCGACCTCGACGATCTCAAGCGGCTTCTTCGCCTCGAAAGCGACGGCGGCACGTGTCTTCATCGTAAACTCCTCAGATTCTAGCAGGGCGCCAAGACGTAGTCTCGGCAGTCCTCGTAG
>NZ_JBFUES010001559.1:0-1130 GCF_056403875.1 Bradyrhizobium sp. P2_E8 | reverse complement strand
CCTTGGGGGCCCCTGGAGCGGTTCCACCGGTAGCATAAGAAGAAAGGGTTGGAATCGTGACGACAGCGTCTTCGGCGGACCATCCGACACGCCGTGATTTCTTATTCGTTGCAACGGGGGCAGCTGCAGCAGTAGGGGGCGCAGCCGCGCTCTGGCCCTTCATCTCCCAAATGAATCCTGATGCCTCGACCATCGCGGCCGGTGCGCCGATCGAGGTCGATCTCAGCCCGGTCGCCGAGGGGCAGGACATCAAGGTATTCTGGCGCGGCAAGCCGATCTACATCAGCCACCGCACCAAGAAGCAGATCGACGAGGCGCGCGCCGTCAACGTGGCGAGCCTGCCCGATCCGCAGTCCGACGAGGCCCGGGTCAAGTCCGGCCATGAGCAGTGGCTGGTCGTGATCGGCATCTGCACCCATCTCGGCTGCATCCCGATCGCTCATGAGGGCAATTACGACGGGTTCTTCTGCCCCTGCCATGGTTCGCAGTACGATTCGTCCGGCCGCATCCGTCAGGGGCCCGCGCCCGCGAACCTGCCGGTGCCGCCGTACCAGTTCGTTTCCGACACCAAAATCCAGATCGGCTGAGCTTCGGACCCTCGTCCGAAGCTTCGCGCCGTCTCGTCGTATTATTTCCTCAGGATCGCATCATGAGCGGACCATCCGACTACCAGCCGAGCAATCCGGCCCTGCAATGGATCGAGCGGCGCCTGCCGATCCTCGGCCTCATGCACTCCTCCTTCGTCGTCTACCCCACCCCGCGCAACCTGAACTACTGGTGGACCTTCGGCGCCATCCTCTCCTTCATGCTGGGGATGCAGATCCTGACCGGCGTGATCCTGGCGATGCACTACACGCCGCATGCCGATCTCGCCTTCAAGTCGGTCGAGCTGATCGTCCGTGACGTCAACTACGGCTGGCTGCTGCGCAACATGCATGCCTGCGGCGCGTCGATGTTCTTCTTCGCGGTCTACGTCCACATGCTGCGCGGCCTCTATTACGGTTCCTACAAGGAGCCGCGCGAGGTGCTGTGGATCCTCGGCGTCATCATCTACCTCCTGATGATGGCGACCGGCTTCATGGGCTACGTGCTGCCGTGGGGCCAGATGAGCTTCTGGGGCGCCACCGTCA
>NZ_JBFUES010001558.1:0-1131 GCF_056403875.1 Bradyrhizobium sp. P2_E8 | reverse complement strand
GCCTACAAGCAGCGCATTGTTCCGATCATTCATGGCGACGTCATTCAGGTGTCGGCTGACCGTTTGACCGATCCCAAGACCAATAATCCCTATTATGTGGCGTTCGTCCGGATCGATGAGAGCGAGCTTGCAACCATGCCCAATATTCGGCTCTATCCCGGCATGCCGGCAACCGTGATGATTCCGACCATTCAGCGAACCGCGTTCGACTATATCGTCGGACCGCTGGTGATGTCGTTCAATCATGCGTTTCGGCAGAAATGAACTACAGAAGTGCTGCTTGAGGATCTTGCCGCGGATCGTAGTGGAAGCTTGATTGGCACCGCGGCCTATAAAGGCCGAGCGCCGCCGTGGCCCAATCCTCAATGATTCTGCCGTTGAGGAAGTCAATGAGGCGAAGCTCCGGGGTTGGTATTGAGGCTTCGTTTCGCAAGTAGCCAGTGTTCTGGTCGCGGAGTGAGGTGTCGAGCCCCCGCGCGGATACGCTGAGCTTCCCCAGGCCAATCGGTCAGCAGCTTTCCTTTCGCAACGGCTTAAAAAGCGCACTTACACCGTGCCGCGAGTCGGCTGTGCTTAGCGCACTGCCCAAAGCCTCACGTTAGCGAGGCGAGATGCCGGCGCAAGGCACAGTTTTCGGCGTCCGGCCGGATCAGTAACGCTACAATTGCGAGGGATTGCCAGTCCTTTCTGCAGCAAGATTAGCTTGCGCCAATTATGCGGCCGTCGGAATGAGTTTCCAACCAGAGGGTTCGGGCAACTGGCAGCGGATCAACTCCGATTTTCTCCCACCAATCTCGTTCTTTGCCCGCTCGGTGCAGCTCCCGGTGATGTGCCCGACATACCGGAATCGTAAACTCATCGCTGACCTTTTGTCCAAGTCCGGTAAGCGTCGTTCTCAGGCCACGGCTTTGAGGGCTTGATCGCGGTAGGCCCAGGGCAGTAGCAGGTCGATGTCTCGGTTTGGATGTCCGTTGACGATCCTGGTCAGGACGTCGGTGAGGTAGGCGAGCGGATCGACGTCGTTGATCTTGCAGGTCTCGACCAGGGACGCGACGACGGCCCAATGCTCGGCGCCGCCGTCGGATCCTGCAAATAGTGCATTCTTACGGCAAAGTTTGATACCGCGGATCG
>NZ_JBFUES010001557.1:0-1134 GCF_056403875.1 Bradyrhizobium sp. P2_E8 | reverse complement strand
CTATGGGGTCAACGGCGGGAGTCGAAAGCTACGTCGCCGATTTCCGGTCTGCCCCTTGCAGCGGACATATGCAGCTTTCCGAACCTCTTCGCCTTCGGGCCAAAGGGCGACATTGTGATGAGTGATGCCGTCCCATGCTGTGGCACAATTCCGTTTCTTGAGTTTTCGCGGGTGAGCAATTTTGAACATACGCTCGCTTTGCCCTGCGGCATAATATTTCCATGACCGCTCCTTTTGTCGGTAATCATTGGTGACTGAGAGTGTTGTGCTCCCGCCTGACTTCGGAGGAGCATCATGTCCGAAATTCAGCCCAGCCTATCGAGTTGTGGTGCGACTTCGCAATGGCGGCAGGCGTGCTCTCACGCGATGGACTCTGCGTGTTTGATTTCCCCGGGTGCAAGGGATGCCCGAAAGCGCAGCACACTGTCCGGACTTTCAGGAAGTTCAGAAGACCCCATAAATTCGGAAGCATTGCGCGAGGGGGCGCGGGGCGCTTACCGCGTCAAGTTTGATCTCCCGCGATTGGACTTACCGACTTCTCCCGACCTTAGTTGGTTTCCATGGACCGGGCGGAGGAACGAATGGTCGTAAGGACGCAAGCAAATGCGCCTCAAAGGTCGGGCTCAAGCGGGTTGAATGCGCTCGCTGGTCACGCTGTCTCTTGCAGCAAATTCAAGTATCAGCGCGGTACCGAAATCTTTGGGGAGGCGGAGCCGGTCGATTACCTCTACCAAATCAAGAGCGGAGCGGTTCGATGCTATAAATTGCTGGTTGACGGTCGGCGGCAGATCATGGCCTTTCATCTGCTAGGCGACATCTTCGGCATTGAGAACGGTCCAGTTCACCGATTTACCGCCGAAGCAATTGTCGAAACGACTGTTGACCTTACCGATCGGCAGAGTGTTGTCGACGAAGAGGGGGGGCCGCGCGACCGCAATCAACAATGTACTGAGGCTTGTCACGAGCAACCTTCAGCATGCCGAAACTCACATGCTGTTACTCGGGCGTAAAACAGCAATTGAGAAGGTCGCGGCTTTCCTTATCGAAATGGACGTCCGCTTGAGTGCGGCAGGAGTATTGAGTCTCCCAATGAGCCGTCGCGATGTCGCCGACTATCTTGGGCTGACGCTGGAG
>NZ_JBFUES010001556.1:0-1135 GCF_056403875.1 Bradyrhizobium sp. P2_E8 | reverse complement strand
GAACGAGGCCGTAGTTGGTCGAGACGCCGGGCTCGTAGGCGAGCATTGCGACAAAATGCGTTGCCCAGATTCCGTAGCCGATGGCGGCGCCGGCAATCGCAATCCAGATCACCCGCGCCCAGGCTCGCGAGGCGACCGCGCGATGAAAGATGCTGACCGCAACGATACTTGCAACGAAGCAGACCAGGCCGGCAAGCAGGACGAGGCGCCAATCGTGCTCGACCGTAAGGCAGGAATAAACACGGAACATCCAATACCGCTCCCCTCGTCAATGTCGTCGATGGTGGATCGGCTAAACGTGCTTCGCGTTAATTTTGTGCAACGCCTGATTGCGTGCTTACCAGCGGGTTAACGCTGCCTGTGGAATTTACGGAAATTTGCGTTTGAGGTGTCGCGCCATCGACGGCAGGCGGACGTGCGCAGTGATCGGCAACGAGCGTCTAGAGGTGAGTGCGGATGCGCTTGCGTCCGGTGATCATCGCGCGGATCAGGTTCTCGCGCTGGAGAATCCCCATCAGCACCACGCCCACGACGTGCAGCACGACCAGGACGATGACCGCGTCCGATGAATAATGGTGGGTGTCTTCGACCCACCAGACGCCGAAGAAGGTGACGGTCACCGACATCACTCCCGTGATCGTCGAGACGGCGAGCGAGGCCAGCAGCGCCACCAGCATCAACGTGCCGGCGGGATTGAGACCGATATAGCGGCCGGTCATGCCGCGGCGCAGGTTCCAGAGATAGCCTGGCGCCGCGCGAAGCCTGACGCCGACCATGCGGAAGCGCGAATAGCGGCTTCCCAAAAAGCCCCAGACCAGGCGGAAGGCCAGCAGCCCAAGCACCGTATAGCCGACGATGCGGTGCAGGCGGTCATAGACGGTGGGGGTGAACCACGCGGCCAGAACACAGATCGCGAGGGCCCAGTGCCAGAGGCGCAACGGGAGGTCCCAGACCGCGATCGTCCGCGGAGCGGTTCGATCCGCGGGGGTCCTGTCGGACGCCCCGCGCGCTTCTGGCACCGCTTCTTCGATCAAGCGAAGACCACCCTCAAGCCTTACTTTGCGCAGATCACTTCGCGCAGGTTATTTCGCGGAAATTATTTCGCGACCGTGTGCTTCAGGCTGAGGTCTTCAGG
>NZ_JBFUES010001555.1:0-1136 GCF_056403875.1 Bradyrhizobium sp. P2_E8 | reverse complement strand
CGCCAAAGCCTGCGATCAGCGACTCGCCATAGCGAAGCAGCAGCAGCGCGACCGCGAACACCATGCACGCCGCAATGCTTTGCAGGATCAGCCAGCGGCGCTGCCTCTGCTGCCAGGCGTATGGCTGCGCCGTGGCCAGCACCGGCATCCGGATCGCCTTGATCAGGCTGGTCGCCGCCGCAACAAGCGCGCCGGCAACGCTGATGCCGATGCCCGCGAGCCACCATTCGGGCCGCAGCGTGAGTTGCCCCGGGATCTGCGCGCCATAGAGCCCGCGCAGCGACGCCGCGACGTCGGGCAACAGCGCAGCCGCGATGAAATAGCCGCAGACGAGCCCGATCAGTCCGGCGACCAGCGCCAGCGCCACCAGCTCGATCACCAGCACCGTGTTGACCAGCCGCGCCGAGGCGCCGCAGGCCCGTAACGTGCGCAGCATCGGCAGCCGCTGCTCGAAGGCGAGCCCGACGGCCGAGTTGACGATGAAGAGGCCGACGAAGAACGACAACAGGCCGAAGGCGGTGAGGTTGAGATGAAAACTGTCGGTGAGGCGCTCCAGCTCCGTCTCCGCATTCGGCTCGATCCGTTGCAGCCGGTCACCGACGACGCTCGCCAGCGACGCGGGCTTGCCCTTCGGCTTGCCGATCAGGAGGCGAGACACCTGGTCCGGCTTGTTCAGCAGCTTCTGCGCCACGCCGATATCGACCACCAGCACGCCGGGCACGAGCTGTGGCTGCACGTGCAGTGGCGGCAGCTTTGCGCCGCTGCTGATCGGCGGCGCCGCGCCTTCCTGCTCCTGCAAATCGCTCAGCGTCTCCTTCGCCACCAGCGTCCGGCCGGGCGGCGCGACGAAGCTGCTCAAATCCGAAGCACCAAGGCGCGGCGCGTTGCCGACGTCCACCGGCAGCGTGACCGGCTCGATGCCGAGCAGCCGCACCRAGCGCCCGTTGATCTGGACGCGGCCTTCCAGCACCGGCGAGACCGGCCAGCCCGCGCGGCGGAGCTTGACGAACAGGTCTTGCGAAAAGGTCGCCGCATTTGGCGCGACCAGCATCGCCGTGCGCGCGCCGCCGAACGTCGCCGCGGCGCGGTCATAGGCATTGCGGGCCTGCTGGTTGATCGCCTGCACGCCGCTCCAC
>NZ_JBFUES010001554.1:0-1140 GCF_056403875.1 Bradyrhizobium sp. P2_E8 | reverse complement strand
AATATCTCCACCGCCGCAGCCTTTTGGCGGGCTACGGGCGGGTCTGGTGTGGCGATCGGAAGCGGCGAGCGCCATCTACCACATCGGCCGCCCCCGGCCAAGGGTTTGCGGGTCGGGCCTGATATTTATGCAAGATATGGTGGGATTGAAGGATCTGGACGCTGGTGCGGTTGTCTGGAACCGCCCCGTTCCGATTCCCTGAAGGGGCCGTTTTGGACCTCAAGGCCCTGCCGGCCGATGAGGGCCGCCGCCCCTTTCCTCTTTAGAGCCCCGTATACCCCGACTTCACGGGGTCCACGCTGCCGTCGAGCTGGCGCAAATAGGTCAGGCCGCAAACCGTCAACCTGTGGGTGTCCTTCTCGCCGGCTTCCATCAACGTCTTGAGGTAGTTCGTGACCTTGGCCCGTGCCTCCTCGCTGGCCGCGGCGGTGCGGTTGGCGAGCAGGTCATAGGTCTGCATGATGCGGTCGATGGCAGCTTCCATGGCACCCTCTGGTTCTCTGGAATATCGGGAGTTCTGATCAGGCAACCGCGCGGGCCTCGGACTGCGTCTCGAACCGGCCGATCGCCTTGTTGGCGAGCCTGATCTTGTTGAATTCGCCGTGCTGGAGCAGCTTGATGATGATCTCCAGCAGGTGTTCGTTGGTGACGAGCGTGTCCGGAATTGCGCCGGAGCGGCGGAGGTAATTCGCGGCGATGGCATAGGCATCGCTCACGAGTTCGACGTTCACAGCCTGCAACCCGCGCCCGACCAGCATCGCATCCCTCCGATCCAGAGGAACAACGGCGATGCCGGGACCTGGTTCCATCCGGACGGCGAATTTTCTCGCAGCTGCGAAACGACAAAACGCACCGGTCCGGGGAGATCCCGGGCCGGTGCGCTTGGGGAAGTCAGGCACGTTCACAAGGCTTGCCGGTCTTGTTGCGGGCCGGCTTGGCCATGATCCGTTTTGGAACTCAGAGCCGATACAGGATCTGGTCGGTCCAGAACCGCTCGAGACGGTGCAGCGACTTGTTGAGGGTCGAGAATTCCTCGCCCGAGATGCCGCCGACCTGCTCGACCGTCTTGACGTGCTTCTGATAGAGCGAGTCGACGATGCGGCGGACTTCCTGGCCCTGCGGCGTCAGGCGGATGCGCAC
>NZ_JBFUES010001553.1:0-1141 GCF_056403875.1 Bradyrhizobium sp. P2_E8 | reverse complement strand
GATGTAGCTCTCGTAGAGCACGCCGAGCACGATGTAGATCGTGATCACGGCGGCGAGCAGCAGCCAGGGCTGGCCCGCGAGTGCCTTGGCGAATTCGGCGGCATCGCCCGCATAGACCCCGACGATGCTGTTGGGCATTTCGATCCGGGTCTCGATCGTCTTCACGGCTTCGACGGCATCGCCGAGGGCCGCGCCCGGCGCGAGGTTGAAGCTGAGCGAGATCGCCGGGAACTGCGCCTGATGCGAGATCGCAAGCGGCGCGGTGGTGCGCTTCAGCGTCGCCACCGCCGACAGCGGCACCTGGGCGTTGGGCGCGCCGACGGTAGTGCTCGCGGCGCCCGGCAGATAGAGCTTCGACAGGATCGAGGGATCGCGCTGGTACATCGGCAGCGCCTCCAGCACAACGCGGTACTGGTTGGCCTGTCCGTAGATGGTCGAGATCTGCCGCTGCGCAAAGGCATCGTTCAGCGTGTCGGTGATTCCTTGCAGGCTCACGCCGAGCTGGCCCGCCCGCGTTCGATCCACATCGAGCTGCGCCCGCAGGCCGCCTTCCTGCGCCTCCGAGGAGACGTCGCGGAACAAGGGATCGCGCCGCATTTCCGCAACCAGCTTGCGCGCCCATTCCGACACCAGCGCCGCATCGGTGCCGGTCAGCGTGTACTGGTATTGCGAGCGGCTCGACTGGGTCGAGATCTGCACGTCCTGCACCGGCTGGAAATAGACGGTCATGCCGGGGATGCCCGACACCCTCTCCTTCAGCCGGGTCACGACCACGCTGACGTCGTCGCGCCGCTCGCCGCGTGGTTTCAAGGTCATGACGAGACGGCCGACATTGGTGGTCGGATTGACCGAGCCGGCGCCGATCACCGAGACGACGCCGACCACGTCAGGATCGGCCTTGATGGCGTCGGCCGCCTCGGCCTGCCGCTTCTGCATCTCCGCGAACGAGACGTCGGGTCCGGCCTCCGTCACCGCCGTGATCGAGGCGGTGTCCTGAAGCGGCAGGAAGCCTTTTGGCGCCACGACGTAGAGAGCGAGGGTGGCGATCAGCGTGGCGAAGGTCACGACCAGCGTGGCGCGCTGGCGCTCCAGAACCCAGAGCAGCGTGCGGTGATAGAACTCGACGGTGCGGTCGATGAAG
>NZ_JBFUES010001552.1:0-1142 GCF_056403875.1 Bradyrhizobium sp. P2_E8 | reverse complement strand
GGTCGTGACCGAGACGACGGGGCCAAAGATCTCCTCCTGGAAGATTCGCATCTTGTTGTGGCCCTCGAACACCGTCGGCTGGACGTAGAAGCCCCCGGAAAGATCGCCGCCGAGTTCCGCACGTCCRCCGCCGGCCAGCAGCTTGGCACCCTCCTGCTTGCCGATGTCGATGTAGGAGAGGATCTTGGCGAGCTGCTCGCTGGATGCCTGTGCGCCGATCATGGTGTCGGCCGCTCGCGGGTCGCCCTGCTTGATCGCGGCGACGCGCTTCAGCGCCCGCTCCATGAAGCGATCGTAGATGTCGGCGTGAACCAACGCGCGGCTCGGACAGGTGCAGACCTCGCCCTGGTTCAGCGCGAACATGACGAAGCCTTCGATCGCCTTGTCGAAGAAGTCGTCGTCTTCGGCGGTGACGTCCTTGAAGAAGATGTTCGGCGACTTGCCGCCGAGCTCCAGCGTGACAGGAATGAGGTTCTGGCTGGCATATTGCATGATCAGCCGGCCCGTCGAAGTCTCGCCGGTGAAGGCGATCTTGGCGATGCGCGGGCTCGAGGCCAGCGGCTTGCCGGCCTCAAGACCAAAGCCGTTGACGATGTTGAGGACGCCAGGCGGCAGAATATCAGCGACGATCTCGGCCCAGACCATGATCGAGGCCGGGGTCTGCTCGGCGGGCTTGAGCACGACGCAATTGCCGGCGGCGAGTGCGGGCGCGAGCTTCCAGCAGGCCATCAGCAGCGGGAAGTTCCAGGGGATGATCTGGCCGACGACGCCGAGCGGCTCATGGAAATGATAGGCGATGGTGTCGTGGTCGATCTCGCCGATCGAGCCTTCCTGGGCGCGGACGACGCCGGCGAAATAGCGGAAGTGATCGATGGCGAGCGGGATGTCGGCCGCGCGGGTCTCGCGGATCGGCTTGCCGTTGTCCCAGGTCTCGGCGATCGCGAGGCGCTCGAGATTCTCTTCCATGCGATCGGCGATCTTGTTCAGGATCGCGGCACGCTCGGCGACGCTGGTGCGGCCCCAGGCCGCCTTGGCGGCATGCGCCGCGTCGAGCGCGGCTTCGACGTCCTGCGTGTCGGAGCGCGCGATCTTGCAGACGATCTGTCCGTTCACCGGCGAGGCATTGTCGAAATACTTGCCGG
>NZ_JBFUES010001551.1:0-1144 GCF_056403875.1 Bradyrhizobium sp. P2_E8 | reverse complement strand
CTACAAGGAAGCGCTGGCGCTGCCGTCCGAGCATGACTACGGCAACGGCGTCGCGATCTTCACCCGCGACGGCGACGCTGCGCGCGACTTCGCGGCCAAGGTGAATGTCGGCATGGTCGGCATCAACGTGCCGATCCCGGTGCCGATCGCCTATTACACCTTCGGCGGTTGGAAGAAGTCGGGCTTCGGCGACCTCAACCAGCATGGCCCGGACTCGGTTCGCTTCTACACCAAGACCAAGACGGTGACCTCGCGCTGGCCGTCCGGCGTCAAGGAAGGTGCGGAGTTCTCGATCCCGCTGATGAAGTGATCCTCTCAAGAGCGAGGCACCCATGCAGTTCGCTCTGAACGAGGATCAGGTCGCGGTTCGCGACATGGCGTTGGCGTTTGCGGCGGAAAAGATCGCGCCGCACGCGCTGCGCTGGGACGAGGAGAAGCATTTCCCCGTCGACGTGATGCGCGAGGCGGCGACGCTCGGCATGGGCGGCATCTATATCCGCGAGGATGTCGGCGGCTCCGCCATGACCAGGTTCGACGCGGCGCTGATCTTCGAGGCGCTGGCGACGGGCTGCCCGACGACGTCGGCCTTCATCTCCATCCACAACATGGCGTCCTGGATGATCGATGCCTACGGCAGCGACACCCAGCGCCACAAATGGCTGCCGAAGCTCTGCACCATGGAGCTGATCGCCAGCTACTGCCTGACCGAGCCCGGCGCCGGCTCGGATGCCGCGGCGCTGCGCACCCGCGCGGTGCGCGACGGCGATCATTACGTCCTCAACGGCCAGAAGCAGTTCATCTCGGGGGCCGGCGGCACCGACCTTTTGGTCGCGATGGTGCGGACCGGCGGCGAAGGCCCCGGCGGCATCTCGACCCTCGTCATCGACGGCGACACACCCGGCGTCTCGTTCGGCGCCAACGAGCGCAAGATGGGCTGGAACGCGCAGCCGACCCGTGCCGTCATGTTCGAGAACGCCCGCGTGCCGGTCGTCAACCGGCTGAGCGAGGAGGGCGTCGGCTTCAAGATCGCGATGGCCGGCCTCGATGGCGGCCGTCTCAACATCACGGCCTGTTCTCTTGGTGGTGCCCAAACGGCGCTCGACAAGGCGCGCGCCTACATGAAGGAGCGCACATGAAGGAGCGC
>NZ_JBFUES010001550.1:0-1149 GCF_056403875.1 Bradyrhizobium sp. P2_E8 | reverse complement strand
ACCTTCTCCCACAGGGGGAGAAGGGATCGCAGCGTGCCTGCGGTCTCTTCAGYCGCCCTACAACACCACCCGCCGCCCCTCTTCCGCGGCCCAATACCCCGCGTAGTTCACCTTGATCGTCTCGTAGGCCAGGGCGAGGTCCGACAGCGGCTGCCGGCCGGTCGCGGCGCATTCCATGAAGTCCTGGATCTCCTGCAAATACCCGCGCGTCCACTCCTCCTCGAGGCAGACATATTGCCAGCCGGTTTTGCGGTCGACCTTTTCGGTGATGTAGACGTTTGCGAGCTTCTCCTCAGAGGTCTGGTAGCTCATCAGATGCGTGTTCGGCGTGATGTTGGCGAACAGCGAGCCGCCGGACGTGTAGGTCTCGACCAGATTGCGCACGCCGCCCATGATCATGTCGCCGGAAAACACGGTGGCCTTGGTGCCGTCGGAGAATGTCGCCGTCAGCGTGCCCCAGTCCTCGACATCGACGGGGTTGGCCTTGATGTAGGTGCGCTCCTCCGGCTTCAGGCTGGCTGTGACGTTGCCGACATCGCCGGTGACGCTGGCGACGCGGATGGCTTCGCCGCGCGCCCTGGCTTCGACCTGCTTGAGATAGAGCACCGCCGAAAGCGGATGGCAGCCCATTCGGATCAGCGAGCCGCCGCCGGTCATCGCCCATTGCGCGGCATGCGCCGCGTGCGAGCCGGAATGGCTCTCCTCGCCCTTCATGAACAGGATCTTGTCCCTGGTCGCCTTGATGATCTCCGCGGTCTTGGTCACCGCGGGCGCGTAGATCCAGTCCTCGGCATACATGAAGAGTTTTCCGGTGCGCTCGATCGCGGCGCGCGTTGCGTCCATCTCCTCGAGCACGCGCTCATACATCAGCGCCTTCGGCACGTGCTTGCCGATCGGCTGCTGGTCGCCCTCGCGGCCRAAATAACCGGCAAAGGGCTTCTCGCAGATCACGTGCTTGCCGGCCTGCATKCTGGCAACGATCATGCCGGCGTGGAGATTGGGCGGGGTGCAGATGTCGATGACGTCGAGCTCGCGGTCGGCGATCAGCTCGGCGAAGCTGCGATAGACGCGCGGAATTGCGTGGCGGCCGGCGAATGCGACGACATGGTCGCCGCGCGCGGCCACCGCCGCGACCTCGACGTCCACGCC
>NZ_JBFUES010001549.1:0-1150 GCF_056403875.1 Bradyrhizobium sp. P2_E8 | reverse complement strand
GCCTCCAACAGCATCACCCGTATCCCTGAATCCCTCAATGGCCTGAAGGCGCTGGAGCTGCTCGTCATCGCCGACCCGCATCCGACGACCTGGGCCTCGCTCGCAGTCGAGGCGGGGCGCAAGGATGGCATCTACATTCTCCCGGTCGCCACCCAATTCGAGTGCAAGGGCTCGCGCGTCGCCTCCAACCGCTCGCTGCAATGGGGCGAGCAGATCGTGAAGCCGGTGTTCGAGTCGAAGGATGATCTCGAAATCATCTACCGCCTGGCCAGGAAGTTCGGCTTCGCCGACCAGATGTTCAAGAATATCAAGGTCGAGAACAATCTTCCTGAAGCGGAGGATGTCCTTCGCGAGATGAACCGCGGCAGCTGGTCGACCGGCTATTGCGGGCAATCGCCCGAACGCCTCAAGGCGCACATGAAGAACCAGGCGAAGTTCGACATGCTGACCATGCGGGCGCCAAAGGACGATCCCGAGGTCGGCGGCGATTATTACGGCCTGCCCTGGCCATGCTGGGGATCACCGGAGGTCAAGCATCCCGGAACGCCGCTGCTCTACAATACCAATCTGCATGTGATGGATGGCGGCGGCACGTTCCGGCCGCGGTTCGGCATCGAGCGCGAGGAGAAGCTGCCGGACGGCACGACGCGCAAGGTGAGCCTGCTCGCGGACGGCTCATACTCGCTGGGGTCGGCCATCCAGGACGGCTATCCGGAATTCACGCTCGCGAGCTTGAAGAAGCTCGGCTGGGACACCGATCTCACCGAAGCGGAAATGGCCGTGATYAACAAGGTCAACCCCGCCACTCCGGACGCGGTGTCGTGGTCGCTCGACCTGTCGGGCGGCATCCAGCGCGTTGCGCTGGCGCATGGCTGCGTTCCCTATGGCAACGGCAAGGCGCGCATGAATGCCTTCGGCTTGCCCGATCCCATCCCGGTTCACCGCGAGCCGATCTACACGCCGCGCGTCGATCTCGTCGCCAAATACCCGACGCTGCCCGACGCCAAGCAGTTCCGGATGCCCAATATCGGCTTCTCCGTGCAGAAGGCTGCGGTGGAGAAGGGAATTGCAAAACAGTTCCCGCTCATCCTGTCGTCCGGCCGCCTGGTCGAATATGAGGGCGGCGGCGAGGAGACCCGGACCAACCCGT
>NZ_JBFUES010001548.1:0-1150 GCF_056403875.1 Bradyrhizobium sp. P2_E8 | reverse complement strand
ATCGAGGATCAGTCCGGAAGCCGTGCGCGACAATCTGCGTGAGGCGCTGCGCCTGTTCAAGGAGGCCGGCTATGAGGTGCGCGACCGCAAGCTGATCGACGTCAAGACCGGCACGCAGTTCTCCCTGGAATTGCTGAATTCCGATCCGAGCTTTGAGCGGATCACGCTGTTCTACAAGCCGTCGCTGGAGCGGCTCGGCATCGCCGTCAGCGTGCGGACGGTCGATCCGACGCAATACGAGAACAGGACGCGCGACTGGGATTTCGACGTCGTCACCAACTCATGGGGCGAGTCGCAGTCGCCGGGCAACGAGCAACGCGAATTCTGGTCGTCCAAGACAGCCGGCATCGCCGGTTCGCGCAACATTGCCGGCATCAAGAATCCGGCGATCGACAAGCTGATCGAGCGGGTGATCTACGCGAGGGATCGCGACGATCTCGTCGCTGCGACCAAGGCGCTCGACCGCGTGCTGCTGTGGAATCACTACGTCGTGCCGCAGTGGACCTATACCAAGGTGCGTACCGCGCGCTGGGACCGCTTCGGCCGGCCGTCGGAATTGCCCAGATACGGTCAGTCCGGCTTCCCGTTCATCTGGTGGTACGACGCAGACAAGGCGGCACGGATCGCAAAGAAGTCGTGAAGGACATTTCCCGCATGACGCAGATGTCACGCCGCCATGTGCTGGCTTTGGGTGCCGGCGGTGCCCTCGGTGCGTCCCTTGGCGCACCGCTGTTACGCGGCGCGCGCGCATCGGAGGCGGGGACCGAGGCGCACGGCATCTCTGCATTCGGCGATCTCAAATATCCCGCCGACTTCCGCCATTTCGACTACGTCAACCTCGACGCGCCCAGGGGCGGCACATTCTCGCTCATTCCGTCGGTGAAGGCGTACAACCAGTCCTACCAGACCTTCAACTCGCTCAACGCCTTCATCCTGAAGGGCGACGGCGCGCAAGGCATGGACATGACGTTCGTGCCCCTGATGGTGCGCGCCAACGACGAGCCGGACGCGATGTACGGGCTTGCTGCCAAGTCCGTGCGGATATCGCCGGACAGGCTGGTCTATCGCTTCGCGATGCGGCCCGAGGCGAAATTCCACGATGGCACGAAGCTCACCGCCCACGACGCGGCGTTTTCGCTGACGGCGCTGA
>NZ_JBFUES010001547.1:0-1150 GCF_056403875.1 Bradyrhizobium sp. P2_E8 | reverse complement strand
CCGCATCAACGCGGTCGCGCCGGGCAATGTCCTAGCCGCCGACGGGACCTGGGCGCGCAAGCTCGTCGAGAACAGGGCCGCGGTCGAGGACATGCTCGTGCGCGAGGTGGCGCTGCGCCGGCTTGGCAAGCCGGAAGAGATCGCCGACCTCGTCGCGTTCCTTGCCTCGCCCCGCGCGGCCTTCATCACCGGCAGCGTCGTGGTCGCCGACGGCGGCCAGTTGCGCAGCTGAACAGGAGCCTTCCAATGGCAAGCCCGTCCTCCCGCTACGACCTGACCGGACGCACCGCGCTCGTGACCGGCGCCGGCGGCCTGCTCGGGCGGCAGCACGTCGCCGCGCTTTCCGAGGCGGGAGCGCGCGTCGTCGTCACCGAAATCAGCCTCGCGCAGGTCGAGGCGGCCGTCACTGCGCTGAAACAGAGCACGCCCTCCGCCGATCTGATCGCACTGGCGCTCGATGTCACCTCGCAGGACTCGGTGCGCGCCGCGAACGAACAGCTCGCAGGCCGCGGCGTCACCGTCGACATCCTCGTCAACAACGCCGCCATCGATCCGAAGGTGACGTCGAGCCCGGGCGTCATGCACTCCTCGCGCTTCGAAGTGTTCCCGGTGCCGCAATGGCAGACCGAGATCGCGGTGGGCCTGACCGGGGCGATGCTGTGCGCGCAGGAATTCGGCGGCCAGATGGCCCGACGCGGCCGCGGCGTGATCCTCAACATCGCCTCCGACCTCGGCGTGATCGCGCCGGACCAGCGGCTCTACCGCCAGCCGCATGTGATGCGCGAGGAGGAGCAGCCGGTGAAGCCCGTGACCTACTCGGTGATCAAGCACGGGCTGATCGGTTTGACGAAATACCTGGCGACCTACTGGGCCGACCACGGCGTGCGCGTCAACGCGATCTCGCCGGGCGGCGTCTTCAACAACCAGGATCCCGCCTTCGTGGAGCGCCTCACCCGCTTGATCCCGATGGGGCGCATGGCAGATGTCGAGGAATACCGCGCCGCTGTCCAGTTCCTCTGCTCGGACGCGTCGAGCTACATGACCGGGCAGAACCTCGTCATGGATGGCGGCCGAAGCGTGTGGTAGCAGCCGCACAATGTTGACCAACTCCCGGTTGCCGAGCCAATATCGTGATCGTCCGGCCTCGCAC
>NZ_JBFUES010001546.1:0-1152 GCF_056403875.1 Bradyrhizobium sp. P2_E8 | reverse complement strand
CTCTGCATCTTCGAGCAATGGGTCGCCCCCGGCGCCGGCGCGCCGACGCACAGCCATCCGGTCGAGGAGGTGCTGACCGTGCGTGAGGGCGAGGCCGAGATGTGGATCGAGGCCGAGCGCGTCACGGTGAGGGCCGGCCAGTCGCTGCTGATTCCGGCCGGCCGCAAGCACGGATTCCGCAATTCGGGCACGGCGACGCTGYACGTGCATGCCGTGCTGGCCGCGCCGGTCTTCGAGGCGCTGCCGGAAGGGGCGAGTGAAGCGACGCGGCGGTGGGAGCAGTAGGGTAAGGGCGTCGTTATCTGTCGCCGTCACCCTGAGGTGGCCGCTTCTTCAGCGGCCCTCGAAGGATGACGGGGATCGTGATAAAGCCAGAGCTTACGCCAGCTCCGCCGATGCGCGCTGCATGTTCGACGATATGTCGGAGGTCACGCGAGCGCGTGCTGGAACCTGGCCTTGCTGTTGAAATTGAACACTTGAAGTTCCCCGGAATGGTTCAATTTCGCATCGTCTCCGGCGAAATTCGGCAAGCAATGTCGGCGCAAGCGTGCGTGCATCGTCTTCAAGAGGATTTTCTCTGCGGAGACCGATCAATGTCTGACGACCGCGAGCGACTGATTCGAAGCCTCTTCGCAGCCTATCTCGGCAACGACCGGCAACGGGTGAGCGAGGCGCTCGCCGACGATTTCCGCTTCACCAGCCCGTTCGACGACGACCTCGACAAGGCGACCTATTTCGAACGGTGCTGGCGGGACACCGGCTGGATCGCGCGCCACGATATCGAGCGCATCTTCGTCGTCGGCGACGAGGCCTTTGTCACCTATCGCTGCCTTGCGACAGATGGCAGGAGCTTTCGCAACACCGAGTTCTTCACCTTCGCCGGCGGCAAGGTTCGCCGGATCGAGGTCTATTTCGGCGCTGCGTTCCAGGACGGCCGGTTCCTGCCGCAGCCGCGCTGACGCAGGAACTTCCGAGGCATGACCTCCGGAATAATTTTCGCCACGGTGTCGATTCCATAGCAAGGCGTTCGTCTTACAGGGGAGAGAGCGGGCTGGCTCGGCCCGCCCTAAGCAAGGAACTGCCCATGCGATTCATGATGCTGATGATCCCGCTCGGCTACGAGACCGCGCCGCCGGACGTGCAACTCGATCC
>NZ_JBFUES010001545.1:0-1155 GCF_056403875.1 Bradyrhizobium sp. P2_E8 | reverse complement strand
ACTTTCACGTTCAGCGCGACGTCCTTGCCGGTCACCGACTTCAGGGCAACCTTGAGAGCGTCGAGATTCTTGTCCGAGAGCGCCTCCGCCACGGTGACATCAGCGGTCGCCTCGCCCTTGAACTTGGCGACGAGGGCGCGGTAGGCGCGGATGACGTCAGCCACCACGAACAGGCGGCGGTTGGCGGTCAGCACTTTCAGGAAATTGGCGGAGATGCCGGCGATGCCGGCCTTGTCCAGCACGGCCGTCAGGGCCCTGGACTGGGCATCGGCCGCAAACACCGGGCTGCGGACGAGGCGCTTCAGATCGGCGCTCTCGCTGAGCATGGCCTCGAACCTGTCGAGGTCGGCCTTGACCTCGTCGACCACTTTCTGGTCGCGGGCCAGTTCAAACAAGGCCGTTGCATAACGGCCGGACACACCGGAAACGGAGGTATCTTCTGCAGCCACAGACGCGCTCTTTTAGCTGTCAAATTCGCAAGGGAAAAACCGTCGCCACGAAGCGGCGCCTAGCGATCCAAGCCCTTGGAATTCAAGCGGGACTTCGATTTTCGACCAGCACGGGAAGTGCCGGGCTCGTTAAAATCGCGGCTTTGCTAACATAGCAGGCGCGCACGTGCAACATGACGCCAAATTAAAGGCATGACGTTCTGTCGCCAGTTCGTCGCAGCCGGCGATACGCAAACGACGAGCTGAGCACCGACTTGCACGGCGGCCTGCCGCGCCACGGAATTGCCGCGAGCCTTACGTCGCCGTCACCCCCGATTGTTCCTGCCCTCAGCGCATAGCGGCCATGAACACGGATCGCTGAGGCGTGATTCCCGCCTCCTCAGTTCCACCCGGCGAATACTTACCCAACTCTAAACACGGGGAGCTATGACTTCGTTTTACAGTATTCGTAAGTAATACTGAAGTTAACGAATCGTTAAATCCAAATATTACGGAATATCGCCTGAATATCAGAACAGGTCACAAGATATTTCATGACGACAAAGAACAGATTTACTGCCCAATTCATGCCGCATTGCGAAAGGAAACGCCAATCCGCTCACAACCTGATGGGGGCTCCACTGGCCACATATGTGGCAATACTAGCTTAGGGACCATTAAATGCTGTCTTTCAAGACGTTGGGCACTGTGACCCGGCCGCGCACGG
>NZ_JBFUES010001544.1:0-1155 GCF_056403875.1 Bradyrhizobium sp. P2_E8 | reverse complement strand
GACCAGAGCTATCGCGACATGCATGTCGCGGCGATGCGGGGCGCGCGCCCGGCCCGCTCCCTGCCCGAAGCACTCGGCGTCGTGCACCTGATCGACGCCAGCGAGCGCGCACTGCGCACCAAGACCTGGATATCGCCATGAGCCTGCTCTGCACGATCTGCGCGCGGGGCGGCTCGAAAGGGGTCGTCGGCAAGAATGCGCGCGATCTTCTGGGCAAGCCCGTGCTCGCGTGGAGCATCGCGCAGGCGCGCGAGACCGGCCTGTTCGAGGCGATCGCCTTCAGCAGCGATTCAGACGCGTTGCTCGAGGCGGCACTGAAGGCCGGCGCCGACATTGCGGTCAAGCGTCCGGACGAGATGGCGACCGATACCGCGCCGAAGCTGCCGGCGATCCGCCATTGTCTCGAGCAGGCCATCGCGCGAACGGGCAGGACGCCGGAGATCTTCGTCGATCTCGACGTCACCTCGCCGCTCAGGCTTGCCTCCGACATCACCGGTGCGGKGGATCTGCTACGTCAGTCCGGCGCACCCAACGTCATCACTGGCGCGCCGGCCCGCCGCTCGCCCTATTTCAACCTGGTCGAGCAGCGCACCGACGGCAGCGTTGGTCTTTCCAAATCTGCCAATCCTCCGATCACGCGCCGGCAGGATGCGCCGCGCTGCTTCGACATGAACGCGTCGATCTACGTCTGGCGCGTCGCGTCATTCCTGGAGCGGCCCGCGGTCTTCTATCCGGACACGCGTCTGTTCGAGATGCCGGAAGAACGCTCGATCGACATCGATTCCGATCTCGATTTTGCGCTGGTTGAACTGTTGCTGCGCCAACGAATGCCGGCCTGAGGAGGCCCAAGCGATGACCACGAGCTTCAAGGCTCTGTTCGATCTGACCGGCCGCACGGCCGTCATCACCGGCGGATGCGGCATCCTCGGGAACCGCTTTGCCGAAGGCCTCGCCGAGTTCGGCGCCAATGTCGCGATCGTCGATCTCGATCAGGCCGCGACCGATGCGGTGGCAGCCGACCTCACCTCACGCCACTCCGTCCGCGCCAGAGGCTATGGCTGCGACATCACCGAGCCCAGCTCCGTGCGCGACACCGCCGATGCGATCGAAGCCGACCTCGGACCGGTCTCGATCCTGCTCAACAACGCCGCGAGC
>NZ_JBFUES010001543.1:0-1158 GCF_056403875.1 Bradyrhizobium sp. P2_E8 | reverse complement strand
TTTCAGCGGATGCTTGTGCATCCGCACGGTCGACTTCATTTCGCTCATCAGCAAATGAGCAAAACGGTTTGAAAATGTGCGGGTTTCCCGCTGCGTCAGATCGATCAGGATGTCGGCGACATCGGTCGGCTCCTCCGCGAGGTTGAAGCCGGCGATTGCGTCCGCGCGGTTTTCCGCATCAGCCAGACGTTGGGCCTCGGCGTCGGAGGCCTTGTCGGACAGCGTATAGATGGTGGCGCCCTGGGCATCCCCCTCGGTGCGCGGCAGCGCGTCGGCATGAATCGAGACGAACAGCGCCGCCTTGATGTTGCGGGCGACTTTGACCCGGTCATTGAGCGGGATGAACGTGTCGTCGTTCCGCGTCATCACGACACGGTATTTGCCGGCCTTTTCCAGCCGGTCGCGCAGCGCCAGACCGAAGGCCAGTACCAGGTTCTTCTCGCTTTCGCCGCTCGACTGCGTGCCGTTGTCGATGCCGCCATGGCCGGGGTCGATCACGACGATCGGCCGGCCATCGGCCTTCTGCTGCGCCGTTTCCGGGGCTGCCGTCGCGGGCACCGTGGCGGGCGGCGCATCGGCGATCGCGGGCCGCAGCTCAGGGCGGTTTTCCGGGGCGAGCGATTGCACGAAGGCGGCGCGGTCGACCTCCTCCAGCTCGAGCACGAGCCGGGCCGGCTGGCCGTTGGCCGCCTCCAGCACGTAGGAATTGGCGATCTTGGCAGGCCCCGTCAGGTCGAACACGATTCGCGAGCCGCCGGGCATGACGAGCCCATAGCGGAAGGCCTTGACCAGCCCCCGCCCCCCGGACCCGGTGCCCGCGGGCAGCTGAAAATTGACCTGGGGCACGTCGACCACAACCCGGTACGGGTCGGCAAGCGTGACGGCGCGGAAGGTGACGGTCTGGTCGATGTCGAGGATGAAGCGAGTCTGCTTGCCATCGCCAGCCAGCCGGGCGGCCGAGGCGATTGGATAATTCGCTGCCGCAACAGCGGGTTGCGGCTGGCTTTCCGCAGCGCTCAGGCGGGAGGAATCAGCACATGGCAATGCTGCGGCGCACAGGAGCACGCATCCCAGCAAGACCCTTTGATTTGCGCGGCTCGCCACCGATTCCGTGCCTCCGAGCAGCTCTTTTAACGCAATAGAACCACAGGGTTAATC
>NZ_JBFUES010001542.1:0-1158 GCF_056403875.1 Bradyrhizobium sp. P2_E8 | reverse complement strand
CGGCCGTGATCGGCGGCAGGTGGATGGGGTACTTCTTCGAGAACACCGTGCCGACGGCAAAGCCGAGCGCGCCGCCGAGCGCCATGATGATGCCCGGCAGCTTCTCCACGCTCGCGGCAAAGCCGTTGCCGCCCATGATCGAGGCGAGGCCCACGAAGGCCATCACCAGCCCCAGCGTGCGCAGCACGGTCGGCCGCTCGCCCAGCACCGGCCAGGCGATGATCGAGGCCCAGACCGGCATGGTGTAGGCGATCAGCGCCGCCTCGCTGGCCGGCAGCCAGAGCAGCGCCAGGCCCATCAGCACCATCCAGCCGGTGACGTTGAGGACGGCGGCGGTCAGTAAGCGCGGCCAGATCCCCGGCCCCACCTTGAGGCTCTGCCGGCGGATCAGCGCGAGGGCGGCGAGCAGCACCGCGCCCAGCACGCCGGTCACCCCGCGCAGCGTCAGCGGCGGCAGCTCGGCGAGCAGGAACTTCGTCACCGGCCAGTTGAAGCCCCAGCCTACCGAGGTGATGGCAAGGAACATCAGGCCGGCCGGGGCGATGCGCGGTCGCAAGCCCGGTCGCGTCGAATCAAGCATGTGGGGTACCCGGCGGAAACGGGTCAGCTTGGCGCGGATTCGCTGGCCCCACCACCACCCCGGCGGGCATGCCTGCCCTCACCTTCCGTAAGGCTACGTGAGTCCTGCAGGCGCAACCCCGTTACCCAAAAATATACCTGCCCTGTGAAGAGCGGGGTGAAGGGGCGCCATCACCAAGGGATGCAAATTTTTTCAGTTGGGAATCCCTGAGGACTCACTGATACTTGCCTCCAGAACAGGCGCGGGCTTGCCCCCTGTTATCCCCCGCAATCCACCATATTTAGTATTTGATTCAGGAACTCGCACTAGTTCTTGACGGGCGCTTTGGAGAGTCCTAGCTTTCGGACCGTTCGGCGCGAGTGAGTTTGCGTCCCGCCGGCACTCCCCCAAAGGGTCCGCAAAACTGCACTCCGCCAGGCCAGACGAAGGCAGCGGGAGAAGGGCTTGTCTGCCCGCGGGTAGCGGACTTTTCGGGCGCCAGAACGGGCCGGCAACAGGCTCGGATGGCATCGGTTGAAGAAGTGGCGTTGTGGGGCGTTGAACGCATGTCGCGCGCATCCCGTTGGGGCGGATGAGTG
>NZ_JBFUES010001541.1:0-1159 GCF_056403875.1 Bradyrhizobium sp. P2_E8 | reverse complement strand
GCCTGAAGGGGGCCTCGCGATGCTGGTCGGCGTACTCGTCACCTTTCTCGTCGTCATTCTCGTGCTCTATCTCATCAACATGTTGCCGATGGACGGCCGCGCCAAGCAGATCGCGCGCGTGATCGTGATCATCATCGGCGTGGTGTCGCTGCTGAAATATCTCACGGTGTTCTAGCGAGGCGTCGTTGTCGCCCGGATGAGCGAAGCGACATCCGGGCTGCCACAAWGACCTGGATGTTGTTTTCGCTCATCCGGGCGACGGATCGTCCAACGAAAAGCCCCGGCCTGAGCCGGGGCTTTATTTGTCGCGTCTAGTGCAGCGTCTTGAGCCAGTCGTCGACGTCCTGACGAACCTGGTCCTTGGCCTTGCCGTAGCGCTCCTGCAGCCGGCCCTCGAGCTGTTCGCGGCGTCCCTCGATCAGTTTGAGGTCGTCGTCGGTGAGCTTGGCCCACTTCTCCTTGGCCGAACCCTTGAACTGCTTCCAGTTCCCTTCAATGCGGTTCCAGTCCATGACCATCTCCCGTTGGTTGATGGCCCGACAACGCGAGCGGTTCGCACCCGTTCCTCCTCGCGCCGCGACGTTTCGCCCAACAAAAAAGTCCCGGCGCAGGCCGGGACTTTTGACATTCGTCGAACCAGGATTACCCCGCTGCCTTCGCCTCGCGGCGGCGCGCGGTGAGGATGTACTCGGTGTAGCCGTTCGGCTGCTCGCGGCCCTTGAAGATGAGGTCGCAGGCGGCCTTGAAGGCGACACCGTCGAAGGCGGGCGCCATCGGCTTGTAGATGGCATCGCCCGCGTTCTGCTTGTCGACGACGACGGCCATGCGCTTCAGCGACTCCATCACCTGCGCCTCGGTGATGACGCCCTGGTGCAGCCAGTTGGCGAGGTGCTGGCTCGAGATGCGCAAGGTGGCGCGGTCTTCCATCAGGCCGACATCGTGGATGTCGGGCACCTTGGAGCAGCCGACGCCCTGGTCGATCCAGCGCACGACATAGCCGAGGATGCCCTGGCAGTTGTTGTCGATCTCCTGCTTGACGTCGTCGGGCGCCCAGTTCGACTTCGACACCGGAATGGTGAGGATGTCGGACAGCTTCGCGCGCGGCCCGCCCTTGGTCAGCTCCTCCTGGCGCGCGATGACGTTGACCTGATGGTAGTGC
>NZ_JBFUES010001540.1:0-1161 GCF_056403875.1 Bradyrhizobium sp. P2_E8 | reverse complement strand
GTGCTGGAGGGTGAGAGCCTGCTCAACGACGCGACCTCGCTGCTGATCTATCGCATCGCCGTCGGCGCGGTCGTCATGCAGCATCTGAAATGGAGCGAGGTCGCGCCGACGATCGCGCTGGCGCTGGTCGGCAGCGTCCTCGCCGGTCTGTTGGCGGGGCGCATCATACCGCTGTTCCTCCAACGCGTGAAGGAAGCGCCCAGCGCGATCATCCTGCAGTTCGCCACCACCTTCATGGTCTGGATCGCCGCCGAGCATCTCGGCCTCTCCGGCATCCTCACCATCGTCGTCTACGCCATCACCATGGCGCGCACGGCGGGGGCGCACATGCCGGCACGGCTGCGGGTGCCGTCCTATGCGGTGTGGGAGACGATGGTGTTCGTGCTCAACGTGCTCGCCTTCATGCTGATCGGCATGCAGATGCGGCCGATCTGGACGCGGCTCGACGCGGACGTGCGCTGGGAATATTGCGTGGCGGCAGCCTGGATCCTGCTCACGGTGGTCCTGGTGCGGCTGCTCTGGGTGACGTTCTACCGCACGACGCTGCGCGTGCTGATCGCGCACGGGCTCTATCACCCGAAGGATCCGAAACAGGTGGCCTCGCCGAAGGGCGGCCTCATCATCTCCTGGTGCGGCATGCGCGGCCTGGTCACGCTCGCCACCGCCTTCGCCCTGCCGGAGAACTTTCCCTATCGCGACTTCATCGTGTTCATCGCCTTTGCCGTCGTGCTCGGTTCGCTGGTGATCCAGGGTCTGACGCTGCGGCCGCTGATCCTGGCCTTCGGCCTCACGGACGACGATCCCGTCGGCGCCGAGGTCGCGCGCGGCCGCACCGTGGCCTATCGCGCGGCCCTCGATGCGATCGAGAGCGACCCGTCGGAGGAGGCGGAGATCCTGAGGCTCGAATATCGCGCCATCCTGATGCAGGCGGATCACGATCCGAACGGCGGCATCGCCAATGGCGAATTGCCCGCCGATCCGCTGCGCCGCCGCGCCATCGAAGCCGCGCGCAAATCCATCTTCGAGCTGCGCGCCACCGAAGTGATCGGCGACGACGCCTTTCACCGCCTCGAGGAGGAGCTCGATCGCGCAGAATTGAGCGCGGGAGGATGAGACTCTCGATGCATCCACAAACTCGGTGTCGTCCCGGCGAAGGCCGGG
>NZ_JBFUES010001539.1:0-1162 GCF_056403875.1 Bradyrhizobium sp. P2_E8 | reverse complement strand
GGCCGGCGAGCGACCATTGCCCGTCATCGCAGGCGAGCAGAAAGTTCTCCGGAATGTATTCGCCGGTCAGGATCACCGGCGGCGCGTCCATCGGAATGAGGCGGGCCGCATCGCGCAGGAGATCGTCGAGGCCTCMAAGGAATTTGGGCGCAAGGCCGAGACGCTGGTGCCTGGCGCGGCACCCCTGCATCTGCCTACGCATGAACTCGTCCCAGCGCGGCTCGATTGCCGCGAGAGGACCAAGCGGCGCGCGCTGTACGGACGCGATGGTCTCGCCGATCCGGCGCAGCAGGCGCTCCTTCTGGTCTTCCGGCAAAGACGGCCACACCTCCGAGCCGAGCGTACCGGCAAGGCGCGTGATGACGAGATAGGGCCAACCGTCGCGCGCGCCTTCTGCGACGATCTCGGGAATCGGCACCTGAAGCCGGCCGGCGAGCTGCGTCAGCGAATCGCGCTCGGAGATGAATTGCGCACGCAGCAGCGGCGGGAAGATCTTCAGGATCAGGCCGTCACCGAGGCCGACCACGAGATTGGTGCCTATTACAAACACCTGCGGCGCGCCGACGTCGAGACCGTGGCTGCGCGCGATGTCGAGCGCGATCGGCAGCCATCGCGACCGGTCGGCGCGCAAGGCGCGGTAGGCCTCGAGGCTGGTCGATGCGGACGCGCCCCAGGCACCCGCGGAATCCGGCGGCAGCGTCTCCTCCATCACAGCGCCCGGCTCCGCCCGGTGTTATTCCAGGACATCCTTGACGCTGTTCTTGATGGTCGAGGGGACCGCATGCTCGGGGACTTCGATGGTCTGCGCACCGCGCGTGATCCGGTAACTGAACGCGTCGGCCTGGCCCGGATGCGCGGGCGCGACTTTCTTCGGATCGGCAAACAGCTGCTCCACCGTCTTCTGATCGGCGGGCGACAGATCCGACAACGCCACTTCACCGCGGCTCTTGAGATGAGGGCCGCCGAAGCCGGCGAACCCTCCGACGCGCTCGATCTTTAGGCGATCCACGCTTCCTTCCTTTCGTAACGCGCTTTTCGTGACGCGCTGTACCCGGCCTAGAGCCCCCGTTCCGATGGGATCGGAACGCGGGCTCCAGCTTCTTGTTTTAACGCGTTTTCTTGACGCGAACCGGTATCCACTTCGCTCGAAAACGCTTTACGC
>NZ_JBFUES010001538.1:0-1163 GCF_056403875.1 Bradyrhizobium sp. P2_E8 | reverse complement strand
GTGTTTGCGCGCTCCGACATGGGCTCGCCGGGACTGCGCGGCCCCGCGCCGCCGGATATGCAGATCGGCCACTTCCTGTCGATGTGCGACGATGTCGGCCTGTTCCAGCATGCGGTGCATTCGGTGCCCGATCGCGCGCACGGCTATTGCGTCGACGACAATGCCCGAGCGTTGCTGCTGGCCTGCGCCCTCAACAATCCGGGCGAGCAGCCTCTGTCGGAGGTCTTGACGGCCCGCTTTGCTGCCTTCGTGCAGCACGCGTGGAACCCCGACACCGGGCAATTTCGCAACTTCATGGGCTTCAATCGCACCTGGCTTGAAGACAGGGGCTCCGAAGACAGTCACGGGCGAACGCTATGGGCCCTGGGTGAGGCGGCGCGCACGGACGCGAGCCCGGCGCGGCGCCAGTGGGCTGCAGCCTTGTTCGCGCAGGCATTGTCGATCGCGGAGAGCTTTCGCTCGCCCCGCGCGTGGGCCTTCATGTTGCTGGGTCTGGACGCATACTGCGCCGTGGCACCGGACGATCTTCGTGCCAGGGAGGTCCGGCATTCCCTCGCCGACAGGTTGATGTCCTGTCTGGCGTCGGTGGAGACGCCGGACTGGGTGTGGTTCGAGGAAGGGCTGGCCTATGACAATGCGCGATTGCCGCAGGCCCTGATGCTCGCGGGCATGGCGACGCAAACGCCTCAATATCTCGATGCCGGATTGAGGTCGCTGCGCTGGCTCATGACGCAACAAACGACCGCGGCAGGTCAATTCCGGCCGGTCGGCACCGCCGGCTTCGGCGAGCAGCGGCAACGTCCCCATGCCTTCGATCAGCAGCCGGTGGAAGCAACGGCGACGATTGCGGCCTGCCTCACGGCGTGGCGCGCGGATGGCGATGCCGAATGGAAAGCCATGGCAACGCGGGCCTTCGCCTGGTTTCTCGGCAGCAATGATCTCTCTGTGGCGCTGGTCGATCCGCTCACCGGCAGTTGCCGCGACGGCTTGCACCCCGATCGCGCCAACGAAAACCGCGGGGGCGAGTCCGTGGTTTGCTATCTCCTCGGCCTTGCCGAGATGCGCCAGCTTGCACGCATCACCACGAGCCTGACGAGGCCCGTAGCATTGCGCGCCGTGGGTGCCTGAACTTCACCTTCTCACCTAGCGAGCCGAGGATACCG
>NZ_JBFUES010001537.1:0-1165 GCF_056403875.1 Bradyrhizobium sp. P2_E8 | reverse complement strand
GACAGCGACAGGCCCGCGACCACCATAGCCCTTCCTTGCAAGAGCGCCCGAATACCGGTCGCGGCGACCGGACGCGGCTTCATGGTGAGGAGGCGCAGCAAGGCCGATGTGGTTGCGCCGGCTGCCGCATCGAAACCCGTGGCGGTGTGCCCCGGGCAGAGACTGGTAACGACCACACCGTGCGGGCGGAATTCGTCATGCAAGGCCTCGCCAAGGGCAAGTACATAAGCCTTGCTCGCGGCATAGGCCGCGTAGCTGGGGACGGCTTGGAACGCCAGGAGACTGGCGACGAGAAGGATATATCCAGATCGCCGCTTAGCCATATCGCGGCCGAAAAGATAGGTCAGCTCTGTGAGCGTCGTGATGTTGAGCTGGATCATATTCGCGGTGCGCTCGATCGGTGTCTCCAATAAATCGCCGTGCAAGCCGTATCCGGCATTGTTCAGTAAGATGTCGATCGCCACCGACCTCGCGTCGAGATTGCTTTTCAGGCGGCTGGCCGCGCCCGGCGAGGCAAGATCGATTGCCTCGACGAGCACATCCACGCCGTATTTGCGGCGGAGATCGGAGGCAAGCGTTTCCATCGACTCCCGCCGTCGGGCCGCCAATACGAGGTTCACTTTCTGCGCCGCCAGTAGATCTGCGAATTCAAGGCCGAGGCCGCTCGACGCGCCCGTGATCAGAGCCCATTTTCCGGCGAAGCTGGTCATTGTCTCTTCCTCATCTATTGATCGGCCAATGGGGCTCGGCCACATTCTCAATCAGAGCACCGGCTCATCCTTTTCGATCGGCAGCGGCGCCGCGAACCTGTTTGGCCGCGGCATCCAAAAGCGCCTGAGCCAGGTCAGGGTCGTTGACGACGCGCGATAGCGTCACCGCGCCGACCATCGTCGCGAGAATGGCCATGGCCTTGCCGCGCGAGGCCTCGTCGCCGGTCCCGGCGATGAAGCGGCCGAGCACGTCGAGATGCGCTTTGATTCCCGCTTCGAATTCCGCCTTCACGTCGGGGCCCTGTCGGGCGGCGTCCGAGCCGAGCGCCACGATCGGGCAGCCGTCCATCTTTTCTCCGCGATGGTCGCCACTGAGGTAAAACGCGATCTCCGCGCCGCGGGGTTCGTCGGGAGGTGCAGCGGCCGCGGCTGTCGAGCGGCCGGTCGCGCGCGCC
>NZ_JBFUES010001536.1:0-1165 GCF_056403875.1 Bradyrhizobium sp. P2_E8 | reverse complement strand
GCCCGGCACCAAATATGGCCATTGGACGAACGACAATTTGCCGCCCAGTCCGGACGAATGGTTCGCCAGCGCCGCGCCTCATCAAGGGTCGTGGTGGCCGCTTTGGGACGAATGGGTAACGCCACTTGATGCAGGCCGCGTTCCAGCCCGCGAACCCGGTAGCGGTGCACTAGCGATTATCGAAAACGCGCCTGGCTCTTACGTCCGCGTGAGATCGATCGCCTCGTAAGTTGCGGGAAGCGGTCGAGATCTCGACTATGCGCAAAATCAGAGCTCGCTCTCGCGGAAGGGCTAGCCCCGCTCGCGGGGGCGCTGCGGCGACTGATGATTGTTGGCGGGATTGGTATCGTACTTGGATATTCGCGTGATCAGCCCGCCAGTGGCGAGCGGTTGCAAGTCCGCCTCCAGCGCCTCGGCAATCTCTTTGGTATAGACCTCCCGATCGTCCACGTAGAGTGTAAAGGATTTCAAATACTTTTCCTTTTCGTCGGATTCTCGATCGTCGCCTTCGTCCATTGGTAGAGCGGATAGTATTCGACGCCGTGCTCTTCTGCTACGGTGACATACTCCGCAAAGGCGTCAAACTGGCGTTTCAGCGCAGCGCGATGCGCTGCGAGGATATCGAACAGCGGCGCCAGTGCCGGATCACGGAGTTTTCGGCGTACCGATTCCGCCGTAGCAGAATCGTCCACATCGAACCTAACCTGATACTGCCACTGAGAAGTCACGCTATTCTCGCCTTCTGGTCGCACCCGATTCACCCCATTTCCGATCGCAAGGCGCGACCGCTCCCTCGCGAGCAGGTTTACCATGTCGATCTTCATCTCAATGCTCGCCTTCTCCGATCAAGGACTATTGAGGGCGGCGAAACTGGGCGTACTCTTCGGTTCGCTTGTCGCCGCCACACTCGGCCTTGGCTGGGGCGCCATCTACGTTCGACGTCAGTGAGCGGCTCCAATGCTTTTCAAAGCTCCGCACGTATCGTTCGCCGTTGAGGTTCTACCCTCCGGGATTACGCGGTGAGGATCGTCGAAACTGGCTTGCACGAAAATCCGAAGCATCCCCGGCGACTTCCGCCGTTGGCCGATATTGTTGCAAAAGTCTTTTTGGGGTGGCGAACGAAAAGTTTTAGAGCCGCCGATGCGTTTTACGCGCGGCGACGTGA
>NZ_JBFUES010001535.1:0-1166 GCF_056403875.1 Bradyrhizobium sp. P2_E8 | reverse complement strand
GCCTTGCCCTGCGAGTCCACGGCACCATCCGCATTGCCCTCGCCGAGCTTTGAGCCGGCATCGCCCATGGCACCGTCGGCGGTGTCCAGGCTGCCGTCATCATCGCCCTGGTCACCGTCCTGATCGCCATCCTGGCCGGGCTGTCCCTGATCGCCCTGCTGACCTTTCTGCCCCTGCTGCCCTTTCTGGCCCTTTGGTCCCTTCTGCGTGAGGCCGCGCTTGGCGAGCTCGTCCTGCAACTTCTTCAGCCGGTCGCGCAGCGCCTGCTGGTCCTGCTGGAGGTCCGACATCGACTGGTCACCCTGCGGCTTGCCGCGCGAGCGGTCACGCCGGGAATCCTGGCCCTGCTTGTAGGTCTTGTCGCGCAATTGCTGCTGCTTGCGGATCATGTCGCTGAGCTCGTTGAGCGCCTGCTCCATGTCGCTGTCGCCGGATTGCCCGGGCTGCGCCATCTGGAGATTTTCCATGATCTGCGCCAGCTGCTCGAGCATGCGCTGCGCCGCCTCGCGATTGCCTTCGCGCGCCGCTTTCTCGATCTGCTTCAGAAGGTCGTCCAGATCCCGCTGCGTGATGACGGAGCGATCGCGATTGGAGGACTGGTTTCTTTCCGTCGCGCGCTTGTACTCCTCGAGCTTCTGAATGGCATCGGATTGGTTGCTCAGGCTGCGCCCGGACTCCTTCTGGCGGAGGTTATCGCCGGCATCCTGCATCGCCTTTTCCGCGCCATCGAGCAGCGCATCGGGATCCTGATCCTGTTGGGCAGCGACGGACGGCAGGCCTCCCAACAGGAAGGCGAGGCAGGCGATCGACATCGCCTTCAAGACTGGCACGCGCGCTAGCTTCCGCATTTCCGGTCCCGCGTAAACTGGTTGGCCCCGTCGTCCCCCGCCTTGGCCCGGTTGCTCGCCGACTTCCGATAGGCCTGAAGCTGCTGGCGCAATGCGTCCTGCTGCTGCGCCAGCTCCTCGAGCTGCTCGGGCGTCGCGTGCTGGGTCTTTTGTCGCAGCTCGACGGCCTTGTCGAGGATGAGCTGGACCTCCGCCGGGAACGGTTGCCGGGGACCCAGCGGATTTTGCTCGGCGCGCCGGGCAAGGTCGCGCACCTTGCCGGCCATGGCCTCGCGGAGCTTTTGCGTCAGCACCCGGATCTCGTCCTCGCTGGCACCG
>NZ_JBFUES010001534.1:0-1166 GCF_056403875.1 Bradyrhizobium sp. P2_E8 | reverse complement strand
GTCGCGGCGCCCACGCTCACCGTGACGAGCCGTGAGGGCGGATTCTGCGCGTGCAGCATGGCGAGGTCGCGCAACGCGCGGCGAATCTCCTCGCCGACCCTGGCGCAGCCGTCTGCATCGGTGTTCGGCAGCAGCACGGCGAACTCCTCGCCGCCGTAGCGCGCCGCGAGGTCGGCCGGCCGCCGGGGATGAGCGGACAGGATCCGCCCCAGCGCGCGCAGGCAGCCGTCGCCGGCCAAATGCCCGTAATGGTCGTTGAACGCCTTGAAATGATCGACGTCGATCAGCAGGAGCGAGAGGGGGGTGCCGTCGCGGCGGGCGCGGGCCCATTCGTCCGCGAGGCGCTCATCGAATGCGCGCCGGTTGGCGAGCCCGGTGAGGCCGTCGGTCGCCGCGAGCGAGGCGAGCTTGTCCTGCAAGTCCTTCTGCTCGGTCATGTCGCGCACCACCGCGACGACGCCGTCGATCTCGCCGCTGTCGGACGCCCGGGTCACGTGCAGGGCCGACTCGGCCCAGATCTCGCCCTTGTCGCGATGGCGCTGCCGGTAGACGAACCTTGCCTCCTCCGCCTCGCCGTTCTTCAGCGCGGCAATCGCCTGCTCGACCCGTTCCATGTCGTCCGCGTGAACCCCGGCTACGGCCGACGTCCCCAGCAGTTCGTTGGAAGACCAGCCGATGATGCGCGCGCATGACGGAGAAACGTAGATCAGCCGGTTGTCCAGTCCGATCCGGGTCACCATGTCGCTGGATTGCTCGGCCAGCAGGCGGAAATGGGCTTCTTTGGCGATCAGAGCCTGTGCCATGCGCTGCCGCTGCAAGAGCTGGCGGACCAGGTAAAAGCCGATCGCCGCGATCAGCAGGACGAGGCCGAGGACAATGGTCATGCGTGCGACCGCCGCGCGGCGCCAAGGGGCCAGCACGTCGTCCTGCGACTTGCTCGCCAGCACCATCAGGGGATAGCGGCTGCTGCGCTGGTAGTAGCTGAGCCGCTGCACGTCATCCAGCGGCGACTTGAAATAGTAGACTGCCGCAGCCGGACGGGTTTTCCATTGCTTGAACAACGGCGCGTTGGACAGGTCGCGTCCGACGAAGGCGCCGCTCTCGTCGCGGCTGCGCGCCAGCATGATGCCGTCGTTGTTCAGCAACGACGCCGAGCTGTGCGGACC
>NZ_JBFUES010001533.1:0-1168 GCF_056403875.1 Bradyrhizobium sp. P2_E8 | reverse complement strand
GCCGAGACCTGGCGCCAATACGGGCCGCTGTTCCGCAAGCATTCCACCGCGACGATCACGCCCGAATTGCTGGCCGCGCTGGCGCAGGTCGAGACTTCAGGGAATCCCGTGGCGCGCACCTACTGGCGCTGGCGGTGGAGCCTCAATCCCCTGGCGATCTACCGGCCCGCCTCCAGCGCCGTCGGCCTCTTCCAGATGACCGATCCGGCCCTGGCTGAAGCCGCACGGTTCTGTGTGCGCGGCAACGCGGTCACGGACACCGGCTGCGGGTCTCCCTTTCTCTACATCCGCGCTATCCCGAGCCACGCCATCGAGCTGGCGTCGGTGTATCTGGACCGCCAGGTGGCCATGGTTCTCGGCCTCGCGGGCGATGTGAAGGCGAGCGCGCAGCAGAAGCAGGATCTGGCCGCCTTCATCCATCTCTGCGGCGCAGGTCCCGCCGCGGCCTATGCGCGCCGCAAGTTTCAGATGATACCAGGGGAGCGCTGCGGCGATCACCTCGTCGCGGGCTATGTCGCCAGGGTCAGCGCGATGAGGCGGCAGTATCTGCGGCTGGCGGCGGATGACGACAATTGATCCGTAGGGTGGGTTAGCCCTGCAGATGCGCGAAGCGCGTCTGCTGGCGTAACCCACCTCTTTGGTTTCCGCGCAGGCAGAAGTGGTGGGTTACGCTTCGCGACCTGCGCTTCGCGCAGTCGCTACGCTAACCCACCCTACACACTGACCAATGCCGCATCCGCCAGTGGCCCTCACCACCAGTATGGCCACCGCCAGCCCTCATAGCGAACATATGACGGCACCAGCGGCGGGCCGTAGGGATCGACCCGGTCGTCTTCAGGGCGATAACGATAGCGTGGAACGACATTGTAATCCCACGGCGTTGGCCTGAGCACCGGCGCCGTGACGACAAGCCTCTCCTGTGGTGCACGGACGTGCGCCGTCCGCGGTCGGGCTTCAGCGCCTGAGATCCCGAGGTTGATCAGGATCATCGACGTTGCGAGAGCGCACTCGAGCGTCTTTTTCTTCTTGAGTTGGGCTCCTTGCGAAGAGAGTGCAAAATGACTCAAGGCTAGGCTAGCTAATTCGGCTCATGACGGGTCGCCGGGGCGCTACCTATCCCACGTTCGTCGTGCCGTTGGGTACCGTCAGTGCATGGACTTCAGTCCCC
>NZ_JBFUES010001532.1:0-1169 GCF_056403875.1 Bradyrhizobium sp. P2_E8 | reverse complement strand
CTCCACCGCATCGCCGTCATCGGCAACTCGCTGCCGCGCCGATGCGGAATTGCAACCTTCACGACCGACCTGCAGAAGGCGATATCGATGTCGCGCGCGGATCTGGAGACCAGCATCGTAGCGATGACCGATCCCGGTCAGGCCTATGACTATCCTCCGGCGGTCGCCTTCCAGATCAAGGACGGCCATATCGACGACTACATGCGCGCGGCGGATTTCCTCAATGCCGGCCAGTTCGATATCGTGTGCCTCCAGCACGAATTCGGGATTTTCGGCGGTGAGGCCGGGGCCCATATCCTGGTGCTGTTGTCGCGCCTCACCATGCCGGTCGTGACGACGTTCCATACGGTGCTGGCCAGTCCGACGGTCAAGCAACGCGCCGTCGTGGAGCGTATCGTCGACGCGTCGTCGAAGGTCGTGGTGATGGCCAACAAGGGCCGGGAGCTGTTGCGTGACGTCTACCTTGTGCCGGACGGCAAGATCGAGGTGATTGCGCACGGCATTCCCGATGTCGCCTTCGTCGGGTCCGATGCAGCGAAGGCCAGGCTTGGATTTGCGGGAAAGTCGGTCATTCTGACCTTCGGCCTGCTATCACCCAACAAGGGCATCGAGGTCATGATCGACGCCATGCCGTCGATCCTGAAGCGCTGCGCGGACGCAGTGTACGTCGTGCTCGGCGCAACGCACCCGAATCTTGTTCGCAACCAGGGCGAGGCCTATCGCGAGGGCCTGATGGCGCGGGTGCGTGAACTTGGCATCCACGATCACGTGGTGTTCCTCGATCGGTTCGTCGATCTGGCCACGTTGCTCGAATTCATCTCGATGTGCGACGTCTATGTCACGCCCTATCTCAACGAGGCCCAGATGACGTCGGGGACCCTGGCCTACAGCTTTGGACTGGGGAAGCCGGTGGTTTCGACGCCTTACTGGCACGCCCGCGAGCTGCTCACCGAGGGATGCGGAGTTCTGGTGCCGTTCGGCAATGCCGCCGCTATCGGCGGCGAGATCGCAAAATTGCTCACCGACGACGTGCGACGGCAGGCGATGTCCCGGCGCGCCTATGCCGCGAGCCGAATGATGACGTGGGAATGCACGGCCGAGCGTTACATGTCGGTCTTCGAGACGACACGGCAAGGTCACCGGCCCAAGGTGTTTGCGCGCTCCGACAT
>NZ_JBFUES010001531.1:0-1172 GCF_056403875.1 Bradyrhizobium sp. P2_E8 | reverse complement strand
ATGAAGCGCACGGTGGCCTCAAGGGCCATCGGCCGCGGCCTTGCCAAGGTCGAGCCGACCAGCCCGAACACCATGGTTGCCTTCGCGGCCAAGGCGGGCTCGACCGCCTCGGACGGCGACGCCAAGAACAGCCCGTTTGCCACCGCTCTCGTCGAACGCCTGCCGATGCCGGGCCTCGATCTGCGCAAGGCGTTCGGCTTCGTACGCGACGACGTCCTCAAGACCACCGGCTACAAGCAGGAGCCGTATGTGTACGGCTCGCTCGGCGGCGATGACGTTTCGCTGGTACCGGCCAAGCCGGCGGCAGCGCCGGGCCCGCAGGCCAACCCGGACAGCGAAATCCGACGCGACTACGARCTGGCGCTCCAGCTCGGCACTCGCGATGTGTGGACCGCTTTCCTCAATCGCTACCCGAGCGGGTTCTACACTGATCTGGCAAAGGCTCAGCTAAATCGGATCGCTGCCGAGGAAACGCGGGCTGTCGCCACAGAGAAGGCCCGGCAGGCCGAAGAGGAGAAGACCCGGCTCGCAGCCGACCGGGCCAAGAAGGCCGAGCAGGAGAAAGCGGCAGCCGCCGCCAAAGCGGCCGAGGATGCGCGGGTCGCGGCCGAGAAGGCGAAGCAGGTCGAGGAAGCCAAAGCCGCAGCGGCGGAGCAGAAGAGGAAAGAGGCCGAGGCTTCCGTCGCCAAGGCGCTTGCCGACAAGCAGGCCGCCGAGAAGGCGCTCGCCGACAAGATCGCGAACGACAAGGCAGCATCCGAGCTGGCCGCAAAACAGGCGGCTGAGAAGGCTCAGCGTGACGGCGAGCAGAAGGTCGCTGCAGTTTCGCCAACTCAGTCGCCGCCCAGTCTCTCGCCGCAAGAGACCGCCAAATTGGTGCAGTCAGAACTCCGTCGCGTCGGCTGTCTGGCAGCATCGGCAGACGGCGACTGGAATGCGTCATCGCAACGCTCGCTGACGCTGTTCAACAAATATGCGGGAACGAAGCTCGACGCCAAGCTCGCAAGCTTCGAGGCGCTCGATGCCATCAAGGCCAAGCCGGGCCGGGTCTGTCCGCTGGTGTGCGATCACGGCTTCAAGGCCGATGGCGACGCTTGCGTGAAGATCGCATGCCGCGCCGGCTATCGCGTCAATGACGACAATGAATGCGAGAAGGTCCAGGACAAGAAGCC
>NZ_JBFUES010001530.1:0-1174 GCF_056403875.1 Bradyrhizobium sp. P2_E8 | reverse complement strand
CGGCCATGTCGTGCTCCAGCGCCGGCAGTGCCACCGGCTCGCGCTGCGCCAGCAAGGCCGGAGCGACGGTGGCGTGACGGCAGGCCTCGCCGACCTGCTGCGCCAGATCGTACATATTCGGCGCCATGCGCATGCCGAGCAGGACGGCCGGATTGAACTTCCGGCTTTCGGCATAGGCGACGCCCTTGTCCAGCAGTGCCGATAGGTTGCGCAGATACGGCACGAAGACGCCGACCGAGGCGTCATACATCGAGATCATCACTTCAAAATTCCTCCCAATTCCGTCTCGCCAGCGACTGGCATCTGGTCTAAATCCACGTCCGAAGAGCTGCACAATGACAGCTTGGGCATGGGTGGAGAAGAGATGACCGTTCGATTCCTGTCGGCTTTGGCTGTGGCGTTGCTGGTGAACCTTTCGGCCCATGCACAGCAGCCGGCGCCCTCGCGCCTCGACGAGATCGTCAAGCGCGGCACGCTGCGCGTCGGCATGACCGGCGACTACAAGCCTTTCACCTATCTGGACAAGGCCACGCAGCAGTTCAGCGGCTTCGACGTCGACATGGCGGAGGCCCTCGGCAAGGCGCTCGGCGTCAAGGTCGAATTCGTGCCGACGGCCTGGCCGAAGCTGATGAAGGACTTCGAGGCCGACCAGTTCGACATCGCTATGGGCGGCGTCTCGGTGACGCTCGACCGGCAGAAGAAGGGCTTCTTCTCGATGCCGATCATGCGCGAGGGCAAGACCCCGATCGCGCGCTGCGCCGACGTCGGCAAGTACCAGACGCTCCCTGACATCGACAAGAAGGGCACCCGCGTCATCGTCAACCCCGGCGGCACCAACGAGCGCTTTGCGCGTGCCAACATCAAGGACGCCGACATCACCGTCTTCCCCGACAACACCGTGATCTTCGACGAGATCGCCAAGGGCAATGCCGATTTGATGATGACCGACGCTTCCGAGACGCGCTACCAGCAGAAGCAGCATGCCGGCGTGCTGTGCGCAGTGCATCCGGAAAAACCGTTCGACTTCTCCGAGAAGGCCTATTGGCTCCAGCGCGACATGGCGCTGAAGGCCTTCGTCGACCAGTGGCTGCACATTTCCATGGAGGACGGCAGCTACAGGAAGATCTACGCCGCCTGGTTCGACTAGAGCGTTTTCGAGCGAAGCGGGTAGCGG
>NZ_JBFUES010001529.1:0-1178 GCF_056403875.1 Bradyrhizobium sp. P2_E8 | reverse complement strand
TTCGATATCTCCATTCTCGAAATCGGCGACGGCGGGTTCGAGGTGAAGTCGACCAACGGCGACACCTTCCTCGGCGGCGAAGACTTCGACATGCGCCTGGTCGGCTATCTCGCCGACGAGTTCCAGAAGGAGCAGGGCATCAACCTGCGCAACGACAAGCTCGCGTTGCAGCGCCTGAAGGAAGCCGCTGAAAAGGCCAAGATCGAGCTGTCGTCGACGACGCAGACCGAGATCAACCTGCCCTTCATCACCGCGGACCAGACCGGCCCGAAGCATCTGACGATGAAGCTCACCCGCGCCAAGTTCGAGGCGCTGGTCGACGACCTCATCCAGAAGACCGTCGAGCCCTGCCGCAAGGCGCTGAAGGACGCCGGCGTCACCGCCGGTGAGATCGGCGAAGTCGTTCTGGTCGGCGGCATGTCGCGCATGCCGAAGGTCCAGGAAGTCGTGMAGCAGMTSTTCGGCAAGGARCCGCACAAGGGCGTCAAYCCSGACGARGTCGTSGCKATCGGYGCYGCGATCCAGGCCGGCGTGCTSCAGGGCGACGTCAAGGACGTGCTGCTGCTCGACGTGACCCCGCTGTCGCTGGGCATCGAGACGCTGGGCGGCGTGTTCACCCGTATCATCGACCGCAACACCACGATCCCGACCAAGAAGAGCCAGGTGTTCTCGACCGCCGAGGACAACCAGAACGCGGTCACCATCCGCGTCTTCCAGGGCGAGCGTGAAATGGCGGCCGACAACAAGATGCTCGGCCAGTTCGACCTGATGGGCATTCCGCCGGCCCCGCGCGGCATGCCGCAGATCGAGGTGACCTTCGACATCGACGCCAACGGCATCGTCAACGTCTCGGCCAAGGACAAGGCCACCGGCAAGGAGCAGCAGATCCGCATCCAGGCCTCCGGCGGTCTTTCGGAAGCCGACATCGAGAAGATGGTCAAGGACGCCGAGGCCAATGCCGAAGCGGACAAGAAGCGCCGCGAGGCCGTGACCGCCAAGAACGAGGCGGACGGACTGGTGCATTCGACCGAGAAGGCGCTGGCCGAGCACGGTTCGAAGGTCGCCGAGACCGAGCGCCGCGCCATCGAGGACGCCGTCAGCGACCTCAAGGAAGCGCTGAAGGGCGACGATGCCGAGGCGATCAAGGCCAAGACCCAGACGCTGGCCCAGGCTTCGAT
>NZ_JBFUES010001528.1:0-1178 GCF_056403875.1 Bradyrhizobium sp. P2_E8 | reverse complement strand
CTCGTTCCTGACTGGTCTCCACTCGCAGGAGGGTGAGGAACGGGCCGTCGCTGCGACGATTGACTTGGAAGCAAATTCGGTGAGCCGTCATGAACGCCATGCTCATCGGCGACGCTCTCGCCTCCTCCGGAGCCCCAGGCGAATGGAAGCCTCGGCGAAAGGAACCATCGCGGGAGCCATCGTCGGCGGCGTCGCGGGCCCATGCCCGGCCACGGCAAGCTTGGCGCTGCAGCCGGTTGCGCCATCGGCATCACGAGGCGAACAAGTCCGATTCGGGGCGGCTGGTCCCGGTTGGTCCGCCGACGGGAAGCTGCCTCGGGGAAAAATCTCGTGGCCCGTGACCTCTCGACGCCACGGCGTGGCAATCGACCCTTCGGCAACGGACTGAATCACGTTCGGCGAGACCATCGGCCGCGCGATGTGTCGGTCGCGCCCGACGCTTCGTCCTGCTGCTTCGTCGCCGGCCCGACTTCTTCAACGCAATGCGCCGACATCCCGCGTGCGCATGCCCTCTAAGGATCAGGCTTCTTGGAACGTAATTGGCTTCGCCGCTTTTCCTGGTGTGAAGGGATGCTGCCGGCTCGTTGCCTATGTCTCGGTGGGGGTCTGCGAAGGAGGAGCTTTGATGAAAGCGACAGCTCTGGCGATGGCCATTTTCGCTGTCTCGGCCGMCTCGGTTTCGGGGCAGCCCATAAGGTGGACGACCTACCGCATTCCACAGACGGGCACGTCGGTCGACTTCCCTTCTTCGATCTTCACCGAAGAAGCGGGCCGGCCGGACGGTTACGGGCAACGCTTTCGAACTGCCGACGGCCGCGCCGACCTCACGATACAGGCTGCTCCCAACGTCGGGAGCGATTCGCCCGCTGTTTTCCTCGCGAAGAAAGGACCGCCTTCGCGCATTCAGTACAAGAGAGTGACGCCGCGGTTCTTTGCGGTTTCCAGCTACAAGGGCGACAAGGTCTGGTATGACCGTTGCAACTTCTCTGGCGAGCTGGTCCATTGCGTGCTGATTAATTATCCGGCCAGCGAAGAGCGCGCGTGGGATGKGATCGTTACGCGCATCAGCCTCTCGCTGAGTGGCGGGTGATCCATCCGCCTTCGTGTCGGGCGACGGTTTCTGGAATCTTGGGCTCCGTTACGGCGCACTCAGATCGTCCGGAACCTCGCCGAACTTA
>NZ_JBFUES010001527.1:0-1179 GCF_056403875.1 Bradyrhizobium sp. P2_E8 | reverse complement strand
GGTGATCGACAGGATCGGGCGCGAGATGCTGCGGGCGATGAGATAGCCGACGATCGCCGCCAGAACGAGCCCGAGCGCGGCGATACCGATCGCCAGCAGCCAGGCGCGATCGGCGGAGGCCTCGTAATCGGCATTGTCCATCACGAGCTCGACCGCGCCGAGCGGCTTTCCGGAGAAGTCCCTGATCGGTCCGAGCAGCGCGGCGACCGGCGTGGTGTCGAGCTTGGCCTGTCGCACCGTGAAGCTGCCCCCGGCGGCGCGGCCGTAGTCGGCGGCATCGAAGAAGCTCCTGCCCTTCAGCGTGCCGCCGAACAGCTTGAAGCCCGAACCGTCGGCGAGATGGAAGGCGACGTCGACATGGCGGTTGTTCCTGAAATCGTCGAGGAAAGGCTGGCCGAAGGTCAGGCCGAATTCGACCGTGCCGAGGTGCTTGCCGTCCTGCGCGATCGGTACCACGCCGCGGATGCCGAGCCCGGCCATGCCGCCCTCGAGCCCGACCACGACCTTGCGGTCCTGGTTGGCGACGACGACGGTCTTGCGGAAGCCGGAGAGGTCGTCGCCGAATTTGGCCGGCTGGTGCACGCGCAGGTAAGACGTCGCCGGCGGCACGTGGAACTGGAACTGGTCGACGCCGTAGTCGGATTTGATGGCCGTGAACACCGGCCCGAACAGGCGCACCAGCGTCTCGCGGTCCTGCTTCGCCATCGCCTCCTGCGTCGCCGGCATCGCGGCCACCACGGCGCTCATCGCGGCGGCGCGGTGCGATTCCTCCGCGATGCGCGATTGCAGGGCGTCGTAATGGCTGCGCAGCTCGCGCTGGTCGGCGCGGTCGATGATGCCGGCGATGATCCACATCGCGCCCAGCACGGCAAACAGCGCGGTCGCCGCCGCCGTCACCGCCAGCGCAACCGTGATCCGCATCCTGAGGCCGAGACTCGTCCGCATGTCCGACTCGTTCTTTGAGCGTTGGTTAACACCGCTTATCAACTTCTCGCTAAGAGAGGGTGAACGGGATACCGGCGGAACGGGGTGGTTGTGGGGTGCGGGCTGCCGGCCCAAACAAAAGGTGTCGTCCCGGCGAAGGCTGGCACCCATAACCACAGGATGTGGTTTGGCGAAGACTCGTCGTTCGGTACTGCGACCGGCCACGATCGATAGATCACGCGGTATGGGTCCCGG
>NZ_JBFUES010001526.1:0-1179 GCF_056403875.1 Bradyrhizobium sp. P2_E8 | reverse complement strand
GCCTGGTGCCGCTGTCGAAGGGACGGCTCGAAGGCGACACCGTCGTCTGCGGCTATCACGGCCTGAAGTACAACGCGCAGGGGCGCTGCACCTTCATGCCCTCGCAGGAGACCATCAATCCCTCGGCCTGCGTGCGCGCCTATCCCGTGGTCGAGCGCCACCGCTACATCTGGCTCTGGATGGGCGATCCCGCGCTGGCCGATCCCGCGCTCGTGCCCGACATGCACTGGAATCACGATCCGGCCTGGGCCGGCGACGGCAAGACCATCCGCGTCAATTGCGACTACCGTCTCGTGCTCGACAACCWCATGGACCTCACGCACGAGACCTTCGTGCACGGCTCCTCGATCGGCAACGACGCGGTCGCCGAAGCGCCGTTCGACGTCACCCATGGCGAGAAGACGGTCACCGTGACGCGCTGGATGCGCGGCATCGAGGCGCCGCCGTTCTGGGCCAAGCAGCTCGGCAAGCCCGGCCTCGTCGATCGCTGGCAGATCATCCGCTTCGAGGCGCCATGCACCATCGCCATCGACGTCGGCGTGGCGCTGACAGGCACCGGCGCGCCGGAAGGCGACCGCTCGCAGGGCGTCAACGGCTTCGTGCTCAACACCATCACGCCGGAGACCGAGAAGACCTGTCACTACTTCTGGGCCTTCGTCCGCAACTATCAGATCGGCGAGCAGCGCATCACCACCGAGATCCGCGAAGGCGTCTCCGGCATCTTCCACGAGGACGAGCTGATCCTCGAAGCGCAGCAGCGCGCGATGGACGAGAACCCCGATCGCGTCTTCTACAACCTCAACATCGACGCCGGCGCGATGTGGACGCGCAAGCTGATCGACAAGATGGTGGCGAAGGAAAACGCGCCGCAGCACCTTCAGGCCGCGGAGTAAGCTGACATGGCCGAGCGCGAGGTTGACCGCTCCGTCTCGCAGACCGTGAAGGCGCAGCTCGCGCTGCGCGACCAGATCCTGTCGGGCTCCTTGCGTCCCGGCGAGCGCATCTCCGAGCTTCAGGCGGTGGAGACGACGGGCGCCTCGCGCACGCCGGTGCGCATGGCGCTGGTGCGGCTGGAGGAGGAGGGCCTGCTGGAGGCGATCCCCTCCGGCGGCTTCATGGTGAAGGCGTTCTCCGAGCGCGACATCTCCGACTCCATCGAGCTGCGCGGCACGCTGGAAG
>NZ_JBFUES010001525.1:0-1180 GCF_056403875.1 Bradyrhizobium sp. P2_E8 | reverse complement strand
CCCAATACCCGAGGCAGCTCCTAAAACCCGACTTCCTTCTAAACCGGCCCTGTGGCAGCAGATCGACGCGAATGACCCCTAGCAGAAGAGAGGGCGTTTGCAGTCGAGGTCAGAAAGTGACCTGCACCGACGGTCAAGAGGTGGTATCGTGCGTTTGGTCGTCGTCCTCAGGCTGCTAAGAGGATGGAATGAAGCGGCGAGAGTTCATTGCGGGAACTGCGGCGCTGTTCATTTCGCCCCGCCCATCGCACGGGCAGGGTAAACGTCGTCGGCTCGGCTTTCTCGCCATAGGCGATGGAAGCGGGAAGGCCCTCAATCAAGCCGAGCTTGCGTTCCTTGATGCGCTGCGAAGCCTAGGTTGGATGGAGGGAAAAAACCTGGGCATCGAGTATCGGTTTTCTCAACCCGCAGATCGACTAAAAGATTCCGTCACCGAGTTGATGGCCCTCGGCCCCGACATCCTGATCGCTCCGGGGCCGCAAGCAGCTTTAGCGCTCCAATCCGCGACCGGCACTATTCCCATTGTATTCGTGGGTGTCGCTGATCCCGTGCACCTCGGCCTCGTACAAAGCCTGTCGCGACCAGGTGGCAACACAACGGGCATGACGACCAATGTTCCCGACGACTTCTTCGCAAAACGCCTCGAAATTCTTCGAGAACTTGTTCCCGGCGCTTTCAAAATCGCAGTCTTGGTCAATCCAGACAATCCACTGCAAAAGCTGTACTTCGCGGAAGAGATCCCGCGCATAGCCCGGAGCCTCGGCGTGGCTCTGCCTCTCGTTCCGGCGACCACGGCAGAAGAACTCGACATTGCCTTTGCCTCGGCCACCGCCCAACAAGCCGATGCGATCATTGATTTTGGAGATGCGCTCACCTATGCCCAGGCGCAGCGGATTATCGCGCTCGCGGCTAAGTATCACCTGCCAGCAAATTACTTATTCCGACATTATGCTAACGGGGGATTATCGGTATACGGGGCCGATACAGCCGATTTATTCCGCCGCGCGGGCGACTATGTAGACAAGATCCTCAAGGGTACCAAACCTGCGGACCTCCCGGTACAGAGACCAACCAAATTCGTCCTCATTATCAACATGAAGACGGCCAAAGCGCTCGGTCTTACCGTGCCGCCCTCGTTGCTGGTACGGGCCGACGAGGTGATTGAATAATAGCTCCGCCG
>NZ_JBFUES010001524.1:0-1180 GCF_056403875.1 Bradyrhizobium sp. P2_E8 | reverse complement strand
GTGCAGTACGAAGGCGAGGAGAGTGAGCGCAACGTGTTCTACACGGGTGCTGCGCCGAACCAGCAGGCGATCCCCGCCGTCGACTACCTGATGAAGGACGAGAAGGTGAAGCGCTGGGTGCTCGCGGGCACCGACTACGTCTATCCGCGCACCACCAACAAGATCCTGGAAGCCTATCTGAAGTCGAAGGGTGTCGCCCAGGAAGACATCATGATCAACTACACGCCGTTCGGTCACTCCGACTGGCAGACGATCGTGGCGGACATCAAGAAGTTCGGCTCGGCCGGCAAGAAGACCGCGGTGGTCTCGACCATCAACGGCGACGCTAACGTTCCCTTCTACAAGGAGCTCGGCAACCAGGGCATCAAGGCGAAGGACATCCCGGTGGTCGCGTTCTCGGTGGGTGAGGAAGAGCTCGCCGGCATCGACACCAAGCCGCTGCTCGGCCATCTGGCCGCCTGGAACTACTTCCAGTCGATCAAGTCGCCGGAGAACGAGAAGTTCATCAAGGCGTGGCAGGCCTACACCAAGAATCCGAAGCGCGTGACCAACGATCCGATGGAAGCGCACGTGATCGGCTTCGACATGTGGGTCAAGGCGGTCGAGAAGGTGAAGTCGACCGATCCCGACAAGGTCATCGACGCTCTCCCGGGCATCGAAGCCAAGAACCTGACCGGCGGCACCTCCAAGATGCTTCCGAACCACCACATCACCAAGCCGGTGTTCATCGGCGAGATCAAGGCGAACGGTCAGTTCGACGTGGTCTGGAAGACCCCGGGTCTTGTCGCTGGCGACGCCTGGTCGAAGGAGCTCGACGGCTCCAAGGACCTGATCGGCGATTGGGTCGGCAAGAAGTGCGGCAACTTCAACACCAAGACCAACAAGTGCCTGGGTTCGGGCTCCTGATCCGGGCCTGACGCTCCACTACACGACTGGAGAAGGCGGCGATCCTGCCGCCTTCTCCACCCATTTCTGCCGGGGTCATTCACAGTGCTAGCCAATTTGTCCGCCCGCCTCTGTTCGCTCCTGCTCTCGTTATTCCTGATCGCGTTCGCACTGCCGGCCTTCGCCGGTCCGTTCGAGGATGCGGTCGCCAAATTCGCCAACGATGATTATTCCGACACGGAAGAAGCGATCGGCGTGGTCGCGAGCAGCGGCAATCCGCTGGCCTTTCCCATCA
>NZ_JBFUES010001523.1:0-1180 GCF_056403875.1 Bradyrhizobium sp. P2_E8 | reverse complement strand
TTGTCGTCCTTGGAGAACCAACGACGGCGTCCCGTCTCCGTGATCACTTCCAGCCGGCGCGCCGTCGCGTCCGACTTAAGCGTATGGTCAAGCATAGACACAAGCCGATCCCTTCAAAGAGATCGTGAAACTCACCTATCCAATGCGCCGCGAGAAGGTGGGAGCAGAACGACGCTTACCAAGTCCGTGATCCTGCGCGAACTTAAGGTGATGCGGGTCGCAGGGCTGACGTCCGCAAATGAGGCAGGGTTGTTGGGCGACGAACCTGAGATGATGGCGGTCACGCTGGCGCAGCCGCTTCGGAATTGCGAGCGCACACGGGGCACCATCGGCAGTCTTCCCCGAGCTGGTCTCTGCCTCCGCTTCARCCGAGCCGAGCGTTGCCTCTGACGTCCCCAATGCGGTCAGCCGTGCACCAAAAGCTTCGCGGATCCGCCCGGCATGTTCCAGCCGAAGCGTGTTCACCTTCGGCCAGGACCGGAACGCCCATCGGTCGAGTTCATCTTGCGCCCTCAGAGCTACCAGTTCGGCGATCATCTCGACCGCCAGCTCCTTCGACGCGTCAGCTGACAGGGGCTTCTCCAAAGACCCTGCTGCCGTGGATGCTTTTCGCCCGGGCGTCTTAATCGGGGTGCCGTTCAGTTTCGCGGCAGGGGCTGGTGCTCGGCTTTTCCAATCTCCATCCTGTCTCGCCCTGTTTGAGTTGCTCGATGCCGGCGCTGGGCTCGCCAGATCCGGTGCATCAAAGTCATCTTCTCCGGCAATTCCGACCAGGGTGAACAGGGCATACCGCCGCGCATAGGTAAGGGCGGCGCCCATCCGGTGCGGAGCGGTTGTTTCAACGATCAGGCACACCGGCCAGTCGGAGGCAAGCCATTCGCCCGAGCTGTGGAGGAGGGTGGTCGTCAGCTTGATCAGCCCGCCGTTAGGCTCGATCGAGGTGGCCTGAACAGTTGCGATTTCGTGCTTGGTGAGGCACKTGCGCACGATCTCGCGCCCGCGCGCAAGCGAGGCATAGCGAAAGGTCCGTGGCTCCTCGCGCGGCAACGGCGAGACGATGGTGGCCGACAGCGCCTTTTCAGGGTTGTCGAGCTCGGCCTGCGCTCGCGCCAGCGCGCCGGCGATCTGACCGACGGTCGCACTTGACTTCTGCATTGGTTACCTCCGGTCGATATGGATG
>NZ_JBFUES010001522.1:0-1181 GCF_056403875.1 Bradyrhizobium sp. P2_E8 | reverse complement strand
AGAAAATGCCGCCGAACAGGTTCGACAGGCCGTTCTGCGCCTGGGCCTGCGCGCAAGCCGGCAGCAGCAAGGCAGCCGCAACCAACGCTCCGCTGGTCACGGATCCAGCACGTTTTGCCAGCCCTGCCACTGATTGCATCATGTCCCACCTGTCCGGCCAAAAATCCGCCATCAGGAGGCCCGGTTGCGGTTGCCAATAGCCTAACAAAGATGAAATTTTGGTGTCGGCCTTTTTCTCAACTCCGTGAGGGCGAGGCCCCACATCCGCCTTTGTTAGCGGCTGCAAACAAGCTAGCAAGATCACATTGCTCCGTTCACGTCCTCAGGTATTCGATCGATCCCATGAAAATTCGCAAAGCCGTATTCCCCGTCGCCGGCCTCGGCACCCGCGTCCTGCCCGCCACCAAGGCGATGCCGAAGGAAATGCTGACCATCGTCGACAAGCCGCTGATCCAGTACGTCTATGACGAGGCGAGGGAAGCCGGCATCGAGCACTTCATCTTCGTCACCGGCCGCAACAAGAATGTCATCGAAGATCATTTCGACAAGATGTTCGAGCTCGACGCGACGCTGGCTGCGCGCAGCAAGAAGGCCGAGCAGGAGATCCTGGCGCAGAACCAGCCGGAAGCCGGCGCCGTCAGCTTCACCCGCCAGCAGGCGCCGCTCGGCCTCGGCCACGCGGTCTGGTGCGCGCGCGACATCGTCGGCAACGAGCCGTTCGCGGTCGTGCTGCCCGACGAGCTCGTGCTCAACACGCCGGGCTGCCTGAAGCAGATGATCGAGATGGCATCCTCGCTCGGCGAGAAATCCAACCTGGTCGCGGTCGAGGCGGTGCCCGACCATCTCACCCATCAATACGGCATCTGCGGTGTCGGCAAGCGCAGCGGCAAGATGTTCGAGGTCGACGGCATGGTCGAGAAGCCGGCCAAGGGCACCGCGCCCTCCAACCTCTCCATCACTGGCCGCTACATCCTGCAGCCGGAGATCTTCAAGATCCTGGAGACCCAGGAGCGCGGCGCCGGCGGCGAGATCCAGCTCACCGACGCCATGATCGGCCTCGCCAGGTCGCAGAAATTCTACGGCGTCGAGTTCGAGGGCGAGCGCCATGATTGCGGCTCCAAGCCCGGCTTCCTCCGCGCCAACATCGCCTACGGCCTGAAGCGCCCCGAGCTGCGCGACGG
>NZ_JBFUES010001521.1:0-1182 GCF_056403875.1 Bradyrhizobium sp. P2_E8 | reverse complement strand
CGGGCAGGTGTAGATCGTGCCCGCGGGCATCTCCGGCTCGCTCGCCTTCTCCTTGGCCAGGTATTTTGCGGGATCGGCGGCGAACTTGGTGCGGCATCCGGCCGAGCAGAAATGGAAGGTCTCGCCCTGATGCTCGAACCGGTGGTTTGAGGTCACAGGGTCGACCGTCATGCCGCAGACGGGGTCGCGGACCGTCGTCGCCGCTGCGCCATGGTCATGGCCGTGATGATGCGTGTGGCCGGCATGATCGCCSTTTCCGCCGCAGCATGAAGCTGCCGCGGGCTTGTCGTTCGGCGGTGTTGCCCCCTTGCTCGAACAGCCGCATCCGGTGTGACCGTCCGCGTCGTGATGATGGCTGTGTTCGGCGTCGTTCATTCCCATGCTCCGGCCTTGTGTCAGGTCTTGCAACCCATACCCGGTAGGGGTATATAGACGGCATGCGCAAGGACATCAAGGCATCTGTCGGAAAACGTCTCGGCCGGATCGAGGGCCAGGTTCGCGGCCTGTCGAAAATGGTAGAGGAAGACCGCTACTGCATCGACATCGTGACGCAGATCTCGGCGGTGCGCGCCGCGCTGCGCCGGGTCGAGGAGGAGGTCCTGAAGGACCACGTCGCCCATTGCGTCGAGCACGCGATCGCGAGCGGCGACAAGGCGGATCAGCGCGAGAAGATCGCGGAGTTGATGGCGGTGATTGGAAGGGCGGAGAGGTAGGTCCGTATTCGCCCGTCATTGTGAGGGGCGAACGATACCTCTCCAGCGGCGTCCCGGCCGAGTGCGCAATTGCGCACGGGGGGCGGGACCCATAACCACAGGGAGGGGTTTGGCGAAGATTAGAAGTCGATCTCTGCGTCGGTACAGAGACCGCGTGCAATGGATAGATCACGCGGTATGGGTCCCTGCGTTCGCAGGGACGACAGCCGGGCTACGCCGCGACCTCGCACGCGTCTCCGCGGCGCGCGCGGTACACCGCGAGTTCGTTGAGCAGCACAAAATGCTCGGAGAAGGTGGCGTCCATCTCGGCAGCCGCCTCGCGCATCACTTGCGCAGCCGGAATCTCAGCCGGCGCCTCTTCGTCAGCCGCTTCAGGAACGAGCGGCGGCGCACTGATCGTTTCTGGAAACACACTGAATGTGCCCGCTACCTCCTCGAGCGGCTTTTGCTTGTCGGCCCAGTGCAGGGT
>NZ_JBFUES010001520.1:0-1188 GCF_056403875.1 Bradyrhizobium sp. P2_E8 | reverse complement strand
TCTGCTGCTTGGCGAACGCGAGGTTCTCCTCCGTGAACGCAAAGCTCGCGGGCTGGACTTCCTTCGGTGCTAATCGGCGGACGGACATCTCTTAATCTCTCACTGCATGCGGCGCGTGGTCTTGGCATTCAGAGTCTTGGCATTCAGGGCATCGATCCTGTCCTGCCAGAATGCGCTTGCGGTGCCGAAAACGTTGTAGCCGACGTGGGTCGAGACCTTGATGCGGTCGAGGATCGACAGCTCTTTCACGGTCTCCATCCGGTTGCTGCGCGGATCGAACACGATCAGCTTCAGCGGGGTCTGTTCGAGGATGTAGCGCGACACCGCGTGGCTGCGGTCGCTGCCGTGCTCCTCGCACATGATGACGCTGTCGGTCTCAAGCAGCCGGGCGCCGCCCTTGATCGCCTCGATCTCGACGCCCTCGACGTCGAGCTTGATCAGGTATTTGCCACTCGCTGCAACCTTGCCGTCGTCGATGAGGTTGTCCAGCGCGATGACAGGCACCTCCTCGCCGCCCGACGACGGATCGCCGGCGATGCTGAAGGCCTCGTGCTTGGTGCCCGACAGCCGCGCGGTGCCGCGGGCAGAGCCGATCGCGCACTTCAGGGTCTCGAAGCGGCCAGCGTTGACGCGGGCGTTGTTGGCAAGCTTCGGATAGTTCTGCCCCGACGGCTCGATCGCGATCGCCTTGTGCGAGCCGAACGGCCTGCTCGACACCAGCACCGACCAGTAGCCGTAATTGGCGCCGCAATCGAGCAGCGTGTAGTCGACGTCGATGGAGTCGGCGAACAGCAGCTCCAGCTCGTCTTCATAGTTGTACGAGCGATTGAGCAGCTTGCTCCAGTAACCGTCGCCGTAGGGAAATTCGAACACGGCGTCGGGATTGAGCCTGATCGCGATGTTGCGCTCGGGCAGCGTCTTCCGCAGCAGGTTCGCGCAGGCGATGTAGCCCATATGCGAGAAGTGCGACGAGATCTTCGATCCCGTCACCAGCGCCAAGGCAGCCGTCCGCTCCCACAGGTTGGCCCCTTCAAGGGCCCCCGAGGCGCGGTCAAACTGGATTGGCGCCTGCGCCATCACCGATCGACCTCTCCGAACACGATGTCGAGCGAACCCAGGATCGCCGAGACGTCGGCGAGCAGATGGCCGCGGCAGATGTGGTCCATGGCCTGGAGATGGGCGAAGCCC
>NZ_JBFUES010001519.1:0-1188 GCF_056403875.1 Bradyrhizobium sp. P2_E8 | reverse complement strand
GCATCAGAATATCGAAGAAGAAGCGCTGCTCGTCCGGCCAGACCTTGGTCGCGGCCAGATTGGTTTGGATCGGATCCGCATTGATGAAATGCTGAGGCGTTTGCACCACGCCTACGCCAGGATCGCGGAGCAGGCATATCGCGCGAGCGAGAAATTCGGGCATGGGAACAAAATCGGCGTCGAGGATCGAAATGAAGTCGGGGGGATCGGCGAGCCCTGTCACGTGCCGCAGAGCGTGGTTGATGTTGCCGGCCTTGGCGTCCTTGTTGTCGGGCCGTGCCAGATAGCGGCAGCCGAGCTCGCCGGCAAGCTTTTCGAGCCAGTCGCGCCGCCCGTCGTCCAGAACCCAGACACGGTAGTTGGGATAATTCATTCCCGTGGCGCAGATAATTGTGCGCTCCAGGATCGACGTTTCCTCGTTGTAGGTGCAAATGAATACGTCGATCAGCGGAGCTTGCCGTCCGGCAAGCCACCGCCTGTTGGCTTCGACTTGCGGCGTTCGATCGGTCGTGCGGCTTAGAAACAGCAGCGACAGTGCACTCGCCGCGAGTGACGCAGCCTCGACGATGAGGAACAGCGCTCCCACGACGAAATCGGCGGTCCAGCCGACCGGCGGGACCGTGGACGTGATGCGCCATCCCAGATAGCGGATCATAAGCAGCAATAGGATTGCGATCATCAGGGAACGCGCCGCAGAGTTCCCAGGCCGGAGCCAGGGCAGGATGGCAAGGCAGGACCCGAGCGCAATAAGGCCYGGCGTCAGCGCGGGGATCATGGCTTTCTCGCAGTCTCTCCCGAGAAGATGACGCGTCCGGTTCGCCCGACCGGACAATCGTTGGAGCCATCGTTGAGGTCGGGGACCGAAATCGTCGCACGATACGGTTCCTTGCTCAGCGCATCGGGATTGATGGCAAGGTTCGCTGCGACCCCTGCGGAGCCGGTGAGATTGACGACGGTTCCAGCCAATTGGGGGCCGCCGGCGCTCGGCCGGAAATGCGCGAGAGATCCCAGTTGCAGCCCGTTATACACGCTCTCAGTGACGTTCGCCGTTACCACGGCGCCGGAACAATCGAGTAGACGAATGAGCGGTTGTCCGGCCCGGACGTCCTCTCCAGGCGCCGTCATGACCTCCCATATTCGGCCGGCGATGGGGAACTTGATGTCCGCCTCGGAGCGGCTGATGTAACG
>NZ_JBFUES010001518.1:0-1189 GCF_056403875.1 Bradyrhizobium sp. P2_E8 | reverse complement strand
CCGATGATCCGCCGAACCGTGAAGCGCTTGCTATTCGGCTGCACGAAACGGCTTTCCTGAATGTTCCGGCGGCCATGGATGCGCTCGCCCGATTGCGGGTAGTCGAGCACGGCGTCGTCGCGATAGATGTCATGCTCCGCCTCGAAATCATTCGCATCCGAAGCGTCCCAATGGCGCTGGAGCGCCGCCAATCTGGCTCGATCGTCCATCTCGATCTCCGATCCTGCATGAAACCGTCTCCCGCCGCCTTCATCTGATGACGCAGGACTCCGGCGGCAAGGCTTCCCTCGCAACGTCTAACAACGGCTAACGAGCTAACAATTCGATTTGGATGCAGATTAGCCTGCAGGCGACCCGTCGGATCGGGTTGCACCTCAGGGTCGGGGAAACTGTGATGGCACGTCTGCTTTCCGTCAATGTCGGCCTGCCGCGAGATGTCGCCTGGCAAGGCAAGACCGTCCATACCGGCATCTGGAAGGCCCCCGTCGAAGGCCCGCGCAGGGTGCGCCGGCTCAACATCGACGGTGATGGCCAGGGCGATACGGCCGGCCATGGCGGCGAACAGCGCGCCGTCTTCGTCTACCAGGACGAGTCCTATCGGCACTGGCAGGAACATCTGGGGCGATCGAATCTCGTCCACGGTCAATTCGGCGAGAACTTCACCGTCGAAGGCCTCGCCGACACCAACGTGTGCATCGGAGACCGCTACAGGATCGGCTCCGCCCTGTTCGAGGTGACGCAGCCGCGCGTCACCTGCTACCGGCTGGGCATTCGCATGGATGAGCCGGACATGCCCGCACTGCTCGTCAGGCACGGCCGGCCCGGCTTCTATTTTCGCGTGATCGAGGAAGGCGACGTGGAGGCCGGTGACGAGATCACGCAGGTCGCCAGCGGCGCTGAAAGCATGAGCGTGTTCGAGATCAACGCGCTGCTTTACCTGCCCCCTCACCCGCACGACCGCCTGGAGCGCGCGCTGCGGATTCCGGCGCTGAGCCGCGGCTGGAATCGTTCCTTCGCGGCGCTGCTCGAGCAGCAGCGCGCAAGCAGGATCGCCGCAGGAAACGCCGGGCTCGGCCCGGCGGCGAGCCCACCTCCGGCCTGGCGTGGCTTCCGTCCGTTTCGCGTCTCGCACAAGATCGCCGAAAGCGGCAACGTGACGTCACTGATCCTCGAACCCACGGACGGGCAT
>NZ_JBFUES010001517.1:0-1191 GCF_056403875.1 Bradyrhizobium sp. P2_E8 | reverse complement strand
CCACGAAGCCGGCCGCAAGGATGCCGATCAGCACGCCGATGCTGCCGAGCACGATGCTCTGCCACCGCGCCTCCGTGAGCGTGCGGGCAAAATCGCGCGCCAGCACGTGACCGCGCCTTGCGCTGACCTCGCGCAGCAATTCGGTGACGCGGCCGATCAGCCGCCCCTCGGTGCCCAGCACCTCGCGGTCGATGTCGGCGATCTGCCGCTCCCGGACGGCGACCGCCATGATCGCCTCGGCGTAACCATTCACGGCCGTCCTGAGCCTGGCGTCGGCGATATCCATCGTCCGCATGTTCTGCGCGGCCTGCTCGGCCGCGGAGGGATTGCGCGCGAGCAGCCCGAGCGCGATCCGGCTCTGCGCCTCGGACAGGCGGGAGGCAAGCTCGCGGTCCGCGGTGCCGGAGACCGCCGCGTCGAACTGCTCGCGCAGCGGCGGCAGTCCGGCGAGCAGCTGGGCACGGCGGTCGATCAGGGTCGAAATCCGCTCGAGGCCGCTGCGATAGGTCGCAAGGCGGTCGGTGACCCCGTCGATCATGTCCTGCTGCTCGGGCGCGAGCTCGATGCGGGTCTTCTTCAGGATGTCGCTGAGCGTCGAGGCCGCCTCGCCCACCTGCTTGAACTGGATGCCGGCGCCGGGGTCGGTGACGAAGTCGCGCGCGGCAAGGCGCAATTCGTTCATACGGCGGTCGATGTCCTCGGCGAGATCGCCGACGCTCTGGAGCCGCTGCAACTCGGCAAAGGTCGTGTCGATGTGCCGGATCGCGATCACGCTCGCGGTCGAGGTGACGATGATCACCGCCAGCACCAGGATGAAGCTTCCGAACGTAAGCTGGCCGATGGACAGCGAAAAGATTCGCTTTTTCTCGGGGGGCGGCGTCAATTCGGCGGACATTGGTGCGTTGAGGGACCGGCTGCTACTGGAAGCCCAATATACGACGTATTGCACGCCCGGGGGAACATGCCTCCCGCCTCGGAATATCCTTAATATCGTGGTTGTCGGCCTGCCCTCCCCGGCGGCTTATGACGTTTTGACGCTCATCCGCCGCCGGGCCGGGATGGTCATGGCGGCGACGCCGAGGACGACGCAGGCGAGCCCGATCCAGGCGGTCCGGCTCAAGGTCTCGCCAAGAAAGGCGACGCTGATGGCGACCCCGATCGGCACGCGCAGATAGGCCTGCGCGGTGGTCC
>NZ_JBFUES010001516.1:0-1194 GCF_056403875.1 Bradyrhizobium sp. P2_E8 | reverse complement strand
AGATCGTCGACCGAGACGAAGGTCGGCTCGCCGCCCATGGTGAGCCGCACGTCCGCGCTCGCGAGATCGCCGTCGACCTGCTCGCCGAGATCGTCGAGTCGCGCCCAGGATTCGTCGGAGAACGGCTTGGTGATGCGCGGCGCCTCGCGGATGCGCTTGACGCTCATGTCGAAGGCGAACTCGACTTCGGCAAAGCCGGCACCGCCGGAGATCGGCGCGGCCGAGCGATAATGCGGCGTCGCGGCCACCGGGATATGCCCCTCGCCCGCCAGCATGCCGGAGGTGGCGTCGAACCCGATCCAGCCCGCGCCCGGCAGGTAGACCTCGGCCCAGGCGTGCAGATCGGTAAAGTCGTTCTCGACCTCGGGCGGTCCCTCGATCGGATCGATGTCGGGACGGATCTGGATCAGGTAGCCGGAGACGAAGCGGGCGGCGAGCCCAAGATGACGCAGCGTCTGGATCAGGAGCCAGGCGGAGTCGCGGCACGAGCCGGCGCCAGAGGAGAGCGTCTCCTCCGGCGTCTGCACGCCGGGCTCCATGCGGATGATGTAGCGGACGTGCTTCTGAAGCTCGCGATTGAGATCGACCAGGAAGTTGACGGTGTTCGGGGCTTCGTGCGGGATCGTGTCGAGAAATTTCGCGAACAGGCGATCCGCCTTGATGGTCTCGAGATAGGGCGCCAGCTCCGTCTTCAGGTCCTTGGGATACTCGAACGGGAAGCTGTCGGCATAGGGCTCGACGAAGAAGTCGAACGGGTTGACCACGGTCATCTGCGCCGTGAAATCGACCTCGAATTTCAGCTCGGTCGTCTTCTCCGGAAAAACGTAGCGCGCCAGCCAGTTGCCCTGCGGGTCCTGCTGCCAGTTCACGAAATGGTTGGCTGGCGTGACCTTGAGCGAATAGCTCAGGATCGGCGTGCGCGTGTGCGGCGCCGGCCGCAGACGGATGGTCTGCGGGCCAAGATCGATCGGGCGGTCGTATTTGTAGTGCGTGACGTGGTGTAACGCGACGTAGATCGACACGGGGTACGGTGCTCCAGCAGCTTTTTTGAGCAGAACACCTGACGTCAGTGCGATCAAGCACTAACAACGGGCAGGCCGTGCCTAGGAAGTATCCCGGTCGTCCGGGGGCAATCGCACAAGACTTGAGAGTTGGCGCTCTACAGCCCCCACAGCGTCATGGCCGGGCTTGTCC
>NZ_JBFUES010001515.1:0-1194 GCF_056403875.1 Bradyrhizobium sp. P2_E8 | reverse complement strand
ATGAGGCGGTAGGATGGATCGCAGTCACAGGGATCAGCCCGGCATGTCGCCCATAATCGCACCCGCAGACGCCGCTTCGCGCCGCGCCGCCAAGCCGACGATCGTCTATCCGGCCGGCACGATGCCAGGGCCCGACCTGGCCGCGCTCGAGCAAGCTCGCCGCACGATGGTCAAGACGCACGAGCTCACCGTGCCACCACGCGATGCCAGAACATTTCGCGTGGCGCGCGGCCAGTTCTTCCGCATCGTCAGCATCGATGGCCCTCAGGTCGGCGACCTCAATCTCTGGAATGCAGAGGATCTCTCCGAGCGCTTCTTCAGCGGCAAGACGCGGGCGCTCCACGGCACGCATGTCGGCATCGGGGACCGGCTCTGGAGCAATATGCCCTACCTTCGGCCGATGGCGACCATCAGTCACGACACGCTCGGCTGGTACGGCTTCGATGAGGACGGCGCCGGCATTCATGATGTCATCGGCACGCGCTGCGATCCCTATACAAATCTCCTGTTGAACGGCACGGCTTACGATTTCTGCTGCCATTCTAACCTGTCCCGCGCGCTTGCCGCCGAGCTCGAGATGGAGCCCCGCGCAATCGAGCATCATGTCCACGATGTGCTCAACGTCTTCATGTGCACCGGCTTCACGAGGGACACGCACCAATATTTCATGAAGGCAAGTCCGGTCCGGCCCGGCGACTTCATCGAGTTTCTCGCGGAGATCGATCTGCTCGGCGCGTTGTCGGCCTGTCCCGGCGGAGACTGTAGCGCAACCCATTCCAGCGATGCTGCGGCATGCCATGCGCTCAAGATCGAGATCTTCGAGCCGGATCGAACGACACTGAAGGACTGGAGCTGGCCGTCGCCAAGTGCGTATCACCGTCGCCATGGTGGGCATGCGCCAGGCTGAGCTTCAATCCAGGCAGCCCCGGAACGCAGCCATCTTACTCCCCCTCCGGCTCGGCCGGCTTCTCGGCAGCGCTGCACATCATCACGGTGACGCGCGGCCTCGCCGTGCTCGAACGGGCCTTCGGCGACGAGGCGCAGCTGCGCAAGATCGCTGCCCACACGATCGATCTCGTGCTCGGCAAGCCAGGCGGTTAGGCGTCAGCAGCAGGCAAGCGCGTTGACCGCCCGCGTTGCCGCATCCTCGTTCCCGGAGCCGACGAACTGGCACACGACAGACCCGAGTTCACC
>NZ_JBFUES010001514.1:0-1194 GCF_056403875.1 Bradyrhizobium sp. P2_E8 | reverse complement strand
CCTTCAAGGTCTCTTCGAGCCTGGCCGTGCGCGATCCGATCGCCGCGTTGGCCGCTCGCACGGCGGCAGCCTCGATCGCCTCGTCGCGGCTGAGCTTGTCGTGATGAAACAGCCATTTTGCCACCGTCGCCCAATCCCACAGCGGGCTGTCGGACGTCACGCGGGCGACCGGCGCGGGAAAATCCCGGGCTCGCTGTCCCTTGGAATATTGCGTCATCGCCGCGCGCGTCATTCCGGTCCGGGCGGCGATATCGGAGAGGCTGACGAGCGGGTCGGGCTCGACGCGATCGACGCGGGCACCGGCGGCCTGCACGTTCTGCACCGCCGTGACGATGGCCTCGCCGACTGATTTCGCCTCCCGGGTGAAGTCGACGATGATGTGGCCCTTCTGGAAGGCGATCGCCGCGTCGTCACAGCCGGCATCATAGAAGCGCTGCTCGAAATCCTCCGCCGCAGGATCGAGACCGGACGCAATGATGCTGAACTCGAATTTCTTCACGTGTCCTCCTCTCTTCCATGCGGACAGCGCGCGATCGTGCGCATCTGGTCTCGGGTCTCGTTGCCGTACGCCGCAGATGACAAGGTTTCGGCTCGGGTTTGGTTTCGGTGTTGTGCGCGTGCTCCACGGTATGCCCCTCCCGGTGATGCTACCGGGGCGAGTAAACGGAAAATGTGACGTACGTCGATTTCCCGACGCGCTTCGTTCTTTTTGTTACTCGCTAAGTCGAAGCGGCGGCTTGGCGCGGCGGAACTGAAAGTGGAAAAGTGCCGTAAGTCTTCGGGATGTTGATTGGTCGGTAACTCGGCAGTTCATTGATGCGCTCAATAACCGACTCGTGAAGTATCGCCCCCTCGGGGATGACGCGCGGCTCGCAATCGGGAATATAGAGGCCCAGGAACGATTTCCGCTCTGGCCACTCTCTGTATATTGCACTCTTGGGGATATACTCGAGCACTCGCCAAGCGCCTGTCATCGAATTATGTCCAATGCCCGCGACATCAGGGGCCGTATGCCTAAACGGATTGCCCGGCGTCGGCATTCCCCAAGCAAGTTGACTTACAATTTGCGGATCAAAATTGAGTCCACATTTTGCGGCCTCCTCAATCATCCAGAGAAGGGGATATTTCGATAACGCACTCTCAGCCTCTGGATACCCGCCGCCGATGTCTGCGTGGACGCCAGCAAACCAAACC
>NZ_JBFUES010001513.1:0-1199 GCF_056403875.1 Bradyrhizobium sp. P2_E8 | reverse complement strand
GAGCGCGTGACGCAATCGCCGATCTGCGAGGCGTAGCAAACGTTTGCCTAGCTGCGGGTGACGCTCGAGAACTCGCCTTCGAAACGCGCCGCCATCGACCAGGCAGCATCGCGGCGATCGGCCCTTTCCCGGATTTGTCGCCCGCGTTCGGGCGGGATATGACTGCGATCACGGCCKGAGGTTCGGCCGATCCGAGAGTGCTGCTGTGCCTGATGGGATCAAGCTCGTCCTCTTCGACATGGACAATGTCCTCTGCAACTACGACAGGGGACAGCGTGTCGCGTGTCTGGCAGAGCTCGCGGGATCGACCAGCGAGTTCGTCCACAACGCGATCTGGGACAGCGACTTCGAATCGCTCGGCGATTCCGGCGCTCTCGGTGCCGCGGATTATCTGCGAGGCTTCGGCGAGCGCATGGGCTATCCGCTGTCGCTCGACGAGTGGGTGGAGGCGCGGCGCCGTTCAATGCAGGCCGATCGCGCGATGATGGAGATTGCCCGACGTCTGCGCGAAACCGTCGATATTGCCGTCCTGACCAACAACACCACGCTGGTCGCCGACCACATCGACACGCTGCTGCCGGACTTGCGGCCGCTGTTCGGCTCCCGGATCTACACCTCGGCCCAGTTCAAGACGGCAAAGCCGGACCCGCGCTGCTATCGCCTCTGCCTGACCGAGCTCGGCGTGATGCCGGAGACCGTGCTGTTCGTCGACGATCTCCCGGCCAATGTTGCCGGCGCGCGCGAGGCGGGCCTGTTCGCGCATCACCACACGTCGGTGCAGGCTTTCAGGCAGGCCCTTTCGGCGCACGGCCTGCTTCAGGGCGAATGAATACGCGTCCTGCTTTACCCGGCGTCAGGCCAGATGGCACGCCACGAAGTGCCCGCCGGCGCCCTCCTTCAGCTCCGGCGCGCTTTCCGCGCAGCGCGGCTGGGCGATCGGACAACGGGTGTGGAAGTGGCAGCCTGACGGCGGCTTCATCGGGCTCGGCACGTCACCCTTGAGGCGGATGCGCTCACGCTTGAGCTTGGGATCGGGCACCGGCACCGCTGACAACAGCGCCCTGGTGYAGGGATGCTGCGGGTTGCGGTAGAGGTCGCTGGCTTTCGCCAGCTCGACGATGCGGCCGAGATACATCACCGCGACGCGGTCGGAGATGTGCTCGACCACCGAGAGGTCATGCGCGACGAAGAGATAAGTG
>NZ_JBFUES010001512.1:0-1202 GCF_056403875.1 Bradyrhizobium sp. P2_E8 | reverse complement strand
CTTCCGGAGCAACCGGTTTCGGCGATCAGCAAGAGCGGCGGCGAATTCCGCCTGACCACGCCGAAGGGCGAGCTTCGTGCCGCCAAAATCGTGCTCGCCGCGGGCAATGCCAACCAGACGCTGGCGCCGATGGTCGGCCTCTACGCGCCGATGGGCCCGACCCGCGGCCAGATCGTGGTGACCGAGCGCACCATGCCGTTCCTGCCGCACCCGCTGACCACGATCCGCCAGACCGACGAGGGGACGGTGATGATCGGCGACAGCAAGGAGGACGAGCTGGACGATCGCGCGCTGAAGCATTCGATCAGCGCGGTGATGACCGATCGCGCGCAGCGCATGTTCCCGCATCTTTCGCGGCTCAACGTTGTCAGAAGCTGGGCCGGCATCCGCGTCATGCCGCAGGACGGCTTTCCGATCTACGACCAGTCGGAGACCCATCCCGGCGCCTTCGTCGCCTGCTGCCATTCCGGCGTGACGCTCGCCTCCAACCACGCCTTCGAGATCGCGCGGATGGTCGTGCAGGGCGCGCTCGAGCCGGAGCTGGTCGGCGCGTTCTCGGCCAGCCGTTTTGGCGGCACTGGCGCAGCCAACAACAGCGGCTACTAGAGATATCAAGGAGCCAAGAGGCATCCCATGTTTAGACGATCCGGACAGGACAAACGCCCGCAAGTGCAGATCTTCGTCGACGGCGTTGCCGTCGCGGCGCGTCAGGGCGATACCGTCTCCGCTGCGCTGCTGGCCTCCGGCCAGGATGCGCGGCGTTCCACCGCGGTGAGCGGCGCGCCACGTCTGCCCTACTGCATGATGGGCGTCTGCTTCGACTGCCTCGTCACCATCGACGGCGTCGGCAATCGCCAGGGCTGCCTCGTGCCCGTTGCCGAGGGCATGCAGATCGAGATCCAGAAGGGCAAGCGGGAGATCGGAAGATGACTGTGGCTCCCAAGCACGAAGATTACGATGTGGTGGTGATTGGCGCCGGACCCGCCGGCCTCGCCGCCGCTGCGACATCCGCCGAAGCCGGCCTGTCCACGCTGCTGCTCGACGAGAATATCGGCCCTGGCGGCCAGGTGTTTCGCGCCATCGCTTCGACGCCGGTGACTGAACGTAGTCAGCTCGGTGCCGACTACTGGGTCGGCGCCGATCTCGTGCAGTCGCTGCGTGCGAGCAATGCCGAAGTCATCCAGCGCGCCACGGTCTGGAGC
>NZ_JBFUES010001511.1:0-1204 GCF_056403875.1 Bradyrhizobium sp. P2_E8 | reverse complement strand
ATTACAACGCGAATTATTTTGGTGCCTTCGTACGCGACCTCGATGGAAACAAGATTGAGGCGGTGACGTACACCGCAAGAGAAAGCTTCTAGTCAGGCGAGTACACCTCTCCCGTCCGGATCGTCGCCTTCAACGCGATCGAGGGCTGGTCCAGAGCCGCGACTTCCGATGTCGCCGATGCCGTCGCTCAACGCGGCATCGACTCGGACGCCGAGGTGTCAGCCGTGCTGCAAACTTTCAAAGCTGAGAATTCAACAAAGGCGTTTGACCTTCAGCTGTCGCTGCCCGTGCCCTGCAACACTCCTAGCGCGATAGACCGCCCATTCGGCCATCGTCCGGCGGCGCTTCTCCCGCATATCGCAGCAGCGGTAAGCTGCCTCGACCTTGTCCGAGACGGTATGCGCCAAAGCCATCTCCGACATCTCGTTCGGCGCCGGTCTCAGCTATGACGGCAGATCGGCAAAGGACAACGCCGTGTGCTGCCTCCACCGGTGAGACCCCTTCGACCGCCCCGGCAGTAGCTTGTCGAGCAGGTTTTTCCAGCGCACCGGGTTGTCATCTTCCGGGAGCTTCTTCTTGGCCCAATCCGAGACGTTCTCGATGCGGCCGCGGATGCGACTGGCGGTCTCGGTGCAACCAGAAGGTTGGCGCGTCATCTCTCTTGAGGACCGATAGGCAGCGACTTGGACCCGATTCTCTTGCTCAGCTCGGCCGGTGCGGTATGTCCGACGCCACAGCGAAGTTTGGCGGAGTTTCCCCAAGGGCAAGAATAGCCTCTGCCCGCTCGAGGATAAGCCTTTGAAATTATTGGTCGGAGCGAGAGGATTTGAACCTCCGACCCCTAGTCTCCCAGGCGGAAGCAGATGTTTGTTCCTGCAAGGTAAAATTTGGAAACTAGCGAGCGGGGTCCTACCGAACTCTCAGGAGTTTTTATCTCAATTGTAAACCATTGGCCGGTTCTCGGAACGGGCGAGAAGCCGTGGTCTACCTTCCCGGCATATAGAAAGTCATTCCTTTGCGGCGGCCGATGTATGTGCCGTCCCATTTGGTGCCGTCGTTCGTGTTGGGCGCACGTTACTTTCGCCCAGCCGTTCGTCCGGCCGACTCTACTGAACCAAGCGAAGCTATAGCTTCCGATAGGTGACGTGTGCCGTCGCAAACGGAATTCCCGCACGCCCGGCGCTACCTCGCACGATGCAAACCC
>NZ_JBFUES010001510.1:0-1207 GCF_056403875.1 Bradyrhizobium sp. P2_E8 | reverse complement strand
TCCGTGCTCTCTCCGCCCGTCATTGCGAGGAGCGAAGCGACGAAGCAATCCAGACTGCCGCGGTGGAGACAGTCTGGATTGCTTCGCTTCGCTGGCAATGACGACCTCTCACACTCCGACTCGTTTCAATGTCCTTCTTCAAGAACCTCTCCGCCTATGACGACCGATCGGCGCGACTGGCCGGCATTGCACTCATGGTGCTGTCGATCTTCATGTTCTCGTTCGGCGATGCCATGGGCAAGTTCCTGGTCGGGACTTATTCGGTGGGGCAGTTGCTGTTCCTGCGCGCCTGCGCGGCGCTGTTGCTGCTGTCGCCGCTGATCTGGCGGCAACGTCACCAGTTCCTGCATCTGGAGCGGCCGCGCCTGCAGCTGTTTCGCGTCGTGCTGTCGACGCTGGAAGTGGCGGCCTTCTTCCTTGCGACGGTCTATCTGCCGCTCGCCGACGTCATCACGTACTATCTCGCCGGCCCCATCTTCGTCACCGCGATGTCGGCGATCTTCCTGGGCGAGAAGGTCGGCTGGCGGCGCTGGACGGCGATTCTGATCGGTTTCTGCGGCGTCGTGATCGCGCTGCGGCCGTCGGCGCAAACCGTCAGCCTGCCGGCGCTGATCGCGCTCGGCGGCAGCCTGTCCTTTGCAACGCTGATGCTGATCACGCGCAGCCTGCGCAAGACCCCCGACATCGTGATGGCGTCCTCGCAATTCGTCGGCACGTTTTCGCTGGGCGCGGTGCTGTCGGCATTCCACTGGGTGCCGCCGACATCAGGCAGCCTCGTCATCTTCGCGCTGGCCGGATGCATCTCGGTGACGGCGCTGTTCTGCGTCAACCGGTCGCTCAAACTCGCGCCGGCCAGCGTCGTCGTGCCCTATCAATATTCGATGATCGTCTGGGCCGTGATCTTCGGCTTCGTCGTGTTCGGCGACGTGCCGTCGATCGCAACCATCGTCGGCGCCGCCATCATCATCGGCGCCGGGTTCTATATTTATCTGCGCGAGCGGGATCTGGGGCGCGGGGCTGTGGACGTTAATCCGCCGGCGTAGCCACACCCACAACGTCATCCCGGGGCGCGCAAAGCGCGAGCCCGGGATCCATACCCACAAGAGGTCGTTTTGCGAAGGCTCGGAGTGGGCGCTTTGCCTCACACTTCTCACTGGGATTATGGGTCCCGGGCTCGCGACTTCGACGCGCCCCGGGACGACAGTGT
>NZ_JBFUES010001509.1:0-1209 GCF_056403875.1 Bradyrhizobium sp. P2_E8 | reverse complement strand
CGCCAATTACCGCGCGCTGCTTGGGGACGCCTCGGCACAGCTCATGCTGCTGGTCAGCCGGCAGCGCGACCACAGAGAGTTCCGCCTGTCGCGGGCGGCGGAGTAGGCCATGGCCGCAAAGCTCGGCGCAGGTTCGGGATCGTCGCTCAAGCGCGGGGACCCCAGTGATCTCGACCTCACCCATGAGATCAACGTCACGCCGTTCATCGACGTGATGCTGGTGCTGCTGATCATCTTCATGGTGGCAGCCCCGCTCGCCACCATCGACATCGGCGTCGAGCTGCCGGCGACCGCGGCCGAGCCGGCGCCGCGGCCGGACAAGCCGGTCTTCGTCACCGTGAAGCCGGACCTGTCGATTGCCGTCGGCGAAGACGTCGTGGCTCGGGAGGCGCTCACCTCGTCGCTCGACACCGCCACCAGGGGCCGCAAGGACGAGCGTATTTACCTGCGCGCCGACAAGGCGGTTTCCTACGGTGATCTGATGGACGTGATGAACACCCTGCGCAACGCCGGGTATCTTAAGGTCGCCCTCGTCGGCCTCGACGGACGCAGCTGATGACCGCGAACGCCTTTGCCCTGCATGAGCCACTCGGCGAGCGCGAGGGCGCACGCTGGGGTGTCTCGGCCGCGGTGATCGTGGCGTTGCATCTTGCCGCCGTGCTGCTTGCGACGAGCTGGCTCAGGTCGCAGCCGGAGCAGGGCGTCAGCCTTCCGGCGATCTTGGTCGATATGGCGCCGGTGACCTCGGCGCCGCAGCCAATGCCGGACGACGTCGCGCCCGGGCCGGTGATGCAGGAGGCCGACGCTTCGCCGCCGGAGCCAGCGCAGCGGCAAATGACAGAGGAAACCATCGCGCCGACACCGCCGCAGGACAAGCCCGACGTCGTGGCACCGCCTGAGCAGAAGCTGGAGCCGACACCAGCCAGGCCCGAACCCGCGAAGATCGCGCCGGTCGAAAAGCCTGCGCCTGACAAGCCGAAGATCGTTCGCCGCGAGGCAAAGAGGCCCTCGGATGCCACGCCCGCGCCGCGCACCAGCGCGCCGCCGCGCGCCGAGCGGGAGGCGCCGATGGCGTCCGCGATGAGCGCGGGCGCGGTGGCCTCGGCGATCGCGTCCTACAATCAACGCGTCCGCGCGCATCTGATGCGCTTCCACCAATATCCGTCAGCAGGCGGCGGTCAGCGCGGCGTTGCCAGGCTGAGCTTCACC
>NZ_JBFUES010001508.1:0-1212 GCF_056403875.1 Bradyrhizobium sp. P2_E8 | reverse complement strand
CCTTCGCCGTGCGCTGAAGCCGTCCGGGCGGCTTGCCTTTGCCTGCTGGCGCGAGCCGAAGGAAAATCCCTGGATGATGGCGCCGTTGATGGCGGTCTACAAACACGTGCCGAAGATGCCGCCGGTCGGACCGGAGGAGCCGGGGCCGTTCGCCTTTGCATCGGAGGAGCGCGTGACGCGCATCCTGAAAGGTGCAGGCTTCGTCGATGTGGCGATGGAGCCGCACAATCTCGCGATGGATGTCGCGATCGGCGGCGGTCTCGATGCGGCCGTCGACGGCGCCTTGCAGATTGGCCCGGCCAGCCGCGCGCTCCAGGGCCATCCGCCGGAGACGTACCAGGCCGCAAAAGCCTCGATCCGCGAGATGCTGGCGCCGTTCCTGAAGGGACAGTCGGTGGCGCTCCAGGGCGCGATCTGGATCGTGACGGCGAAGGCGGTGTAGGGCGCGGCTCTCGCCGCGCCGTCATTGCGAGGAGCTCTTGCGACGAAGCCATCCAGAATGTGCCCGCGGTGGTCGTCTGGATTGCTTCGCTTCGCTCGCAATGACGGTGTGGAGGCGGAATGCCTCACACCACATCATCCGGCGCCAGCGCACAGCCATTGTCCGGATGCGTCTCGATCTGAAGCGTGGTGTGGCCGATCCGGAAGGACCCCTTCAGCAGTTGCGCGGTCTCCATCAGGAACGCATCGCTGCTACCTGCGGGCATGACGAGATGGCAGGTCAGCGCCGTCTCGGTCGTGGAGATCGGCCAGACGTGGAGATCGTGGATGGCGGAGACGCCGGGCCGTTGCTGCAGAAACGCCCTGATGGCGGCGAGGTCGGTGCCCTTGGGGGCGGCCGCCATCGACATGTCGATGGAGCCGCGGAGCAGGCTGGTCGTGCTCCAGAGGATGGTGGCGCAGATGACGAGGCTGGTGATGGGGTCGAGCCAGAGCCAGCCGGTCCAGATGATCAGCGCCGCCGAGACCACGACGCCGAGCGAGACGGCGGCGTCGGCGGCCATGTGCAGATAGGCGCCTTCGATGTTGATGTCGTCCTTGCGACCGCGCGCGAACAGCATGGCGGTGAAGCCGTTGACGAGGATGCCGATGCCGGCGACCACCATCACGGTCACCCCCGCGACCGGCTCCGGCTCGCGCAGGCGCAAAATCGCCTCCCAGCCGATCGCGCCGGTCGCGACCAGCAGGAACACCGCGTTGGCCAATGCCGCC
>NZ_JBFUES010001507.1:0-1212 GCF_056403875.1 Bradyrhizobium sp. P2_E8 | reverse complement strand
ATCTGGCTCACCGAGGAAAGGGAAGGCAAGGTTCGCATCGAGCAATGCGGCACCAATCTCTGCGGCTATTCGGTCGACAGCAAGTCGAACCAGAACGGCGAGCAGGTCCTCATCAACATGAAGCCCGGCAAGGACCAGAACAAGGATCAGAAATGGTCCGGCCGCATCCTCGACCCCAACACCGGCTCGACCTACGATTCCACGATCGCCATGAAGGGCACCGACCGCCTGCGCGTGCAGGGCTGCGCCTTCGGCGGCATGTTCTGCGGCGGCCAGACCTGGACACGGGTGAACTGAATTCGGCTTCGACACTCTGACGGAGACAAGGGGCCCGCGATCCGGGCCCCTTTGCTTTTGCCCGCGATGTCATTGCGGGGTGCGCCACCTCACAGAGCCTGTAGCAGGCGTGACAGCCCTCACATCGCCGGTTCCGCAACCCGTGCCACGATCCCCGCATGGTCAACCCCAGGGGCGTGTCATGAACGGTTTTCGCAAAGGTCTCTTCGCGGTCATTGTCGCCATCGCCTTCCCGCTCACGCAGGCAGGCGCAGCGACAAGCACTTTCGACGGGACATGGAATGTCCGTATCTCGTCATCGAGCGAGACCTGCGGCAACGGCGCGACCGTCGCGATCGGCATCAACAACGGTCAGATCGCTTCGAGCAGCGCTGCGGTGTCTGCATCCGGCCGCGTCGCCGATGCGGGCAGCATCAACGTCACCTTGAGCACCGGCATCAAGCGTGCGGTCGGCTTCGGCCGGCTGAGCGGCACGTCCGGCTCCGGCACCTGGCGCGGCGCCCTGTGCACGGGCACGTGGACGGCGGAAAGAATGTAGGGTTTCGTGTCCCGGACAAGCAGCGACGCCATAAGCGCCTACGCGCGCGTCGTCGACACGCTATGGCGTTACTGCGCAGAGCCGGGACCCGGCGTCGTTCACCGCTAATCAGCTCTGGGCCCCGGCTCGGCGACGCATCGCCTGCGCGATGCGTCTTGTCCGGGGCACGAGAACTAACCTACCGCGGCGCCGTACTCCGCGTCCGTCACCGGCTCCAGCCAGGTCGAGTAGACGCCGTCGAGCGCTTCCTGCATGGCGATATGGCACATGCCGTTGGTCGGCGATGCGCCGTGCCAGTGCAACTCGCCCGGCGGAATCCAGACGGTGTCGCCCGGGCGGATCTCTCTGACTGGGCCGCCCTTGGTCTGCACGCGCCC
>NZ_JBFUES010001506.1:0-1218 GCF_056403875.1 Bradyrhizobium sp. P2_E8 | reverse complement strand
GTACAACCCCGACCTGCTCCAGCTCGTCACCCTGCCGCTGCTCGTGCTCGCCTATCTCAACGCCTTCGAAAAGCGCAGCTTGCAGTCCGGCATCTGGTTCGGGCTCGYCGCCGCGCTGGCGCTGATGACCAAATACTGGGTGCTGACCATGATCGGCGCCATCGGCCTTGCCGCGCTGATCCATCCCGACCGCTTGAAATTCCTGCTGTCGCCGGCGCCGTGGGTGGCGATCGCGACGCTTGTCGTGGCGGTGATCCCGCACATCGTGTGGCTGGCGGACGTGCATTTCGTCCCGCTGAGCTATGCCGGCGACACCTACAGCCTCGAGGACGCCGGTCTCGTGCATCAGCTCGTGGCCGGCTACTTCCTGCATAATTTCGCGTTGCTGGCCCTTCCGATAGCGCTCGCTGCGCTCGCCATGGCGCTGGTGCCGCATTGGTTCAGGCTGCTTTTGCACGCGCCCTTGCGCATCGTCACGCGCGCCTGGGCGCGTGGTCCCAATCCGGGGGTCAATTTTTCGCAGGCGCTGAATGTCTGGATCATCCAGACCATCGTCGCCGTCGGCCCGCCGCTCGGCGCGCTCGCCTTCAGCATCTACATGAAGACCGATTGGGGCATCTCGCTATTCTTCCTGGTGCCCCTGGCGCTGGTCGCGATCCCGACGCTGCGGGTGCAGAGCGCGACCCTGGTCAACATCGCCGCGATCTGGCTCGTGCTGAGCATCGCGACGCTCGCCGCCTCGCCCTGGATCGCCGCGCGCGAGATGGCCGCCAATGCCGGCAACACCGCGACCTATGGCGCGCGCTCTGACCTCGCCCGCGAGCTGACGCAGGCCTGGCACGCGCGCTTCGCCTCGCGCTGGGCGGTCGTCGCCGGCACCATGGAATCGATCCAGCCGATGGTGTTCTACAGCCCGGACCACCCGGTCGCGCTCGTGCCGATCGAAGCCTGGGATTCCGGGCTGATCTCGCGCGATGACGTCAAGACATACGGCTTCATCGGCGTGTTCGATCCGGCCGACGGCCGCCTGCCGGCGTTCGAGAAATGGGTGTCGGAGACCGCGCCGAACGCCGAGCGCATGGTGATGACGACGCGCCGCTTCACCCACGGCAAGGCCGGTCCGTCGATGAGCTGGAACATCTACATCGCGCCGCCGGGGAAGTGACCGAAGGTCATTCCGGGGCGATGCGCAGCATCGAACCCGGAATCTCGAGATTC
>NZ_JBFUES010001505.1:0-1219 GCF_056403875.1 Bradyrhizobium sp. P2_E8 | reverse complement strand
CTTGAAAGGGCGCCCCTGCTCGATCCTGCGCGCGCCCGACGGCATCGGCGGCGAGACATTCTTCCAGCGCCATGCCATGCAGGGCACCTCGAACCTGCTCGAGCTCGCCAAGGTTTCCGGTGATCGCAAGCCGTATTTGCAGATCGATCGCGTCGAGGGACTTGCCGCGGTCGCGCAGATCGGCGGCCTCGAGCTGCATCCCTGGAACTGTGCACCGGACGCCTATGATACGCCGGGACGGCTGGTGTTCGATCTCGACCCCGCGCCGGACGTTGAATTCGCCGATGTCGTCGAGGCCGCGAAGGAGATGCGGCAGCGGCTCACCGATGTCGGCATGGACAGCTTCTGCAAGACCACCGGCGGCAAGGGCATTCACGTGGTGGTGCCGCTGCTCCACGGCGCGCGCGACAAGGTGAGCTGGAAGGAGGCCAAGGCGTTCGCGCAAGGTGTCTGCCAGTGGATGGCGGATGACGATCCCGAGCGCTATCTGCTCAACATGTCCAAGAAACTGCGCAACGGAAAGATCTTTCTGGACTATCTGCGCAACGATCGCCTGTCGACGGCGGTGGCCCCGCTATCGCCCCGCGCCCGCGACGGCGCGACCGTGTCGATGCCGGTGACATGGGCGCAGGTGAAGGGCGATCTCGATCCGAAGCGATATACCGTGCGGACGGTGCCGGGCCTGCTGGCGCGTTCGAAAGCGTGGGAGGGCTATGACGATGCGGCCGCGTCGATCAAGGCCGCGATGAAGATGCTCGCGGGGAAGGTGAAGTAGGGTGGGTTAGCGTAGCGTAATCCACCACTTCTGTTTCCGCGGAAACCAAAGAGGTGGGTTACGCCTCGCGGCTAACCCACCCTACAAGACCGTTGCGTGGCTAGATCCGTCCCAGCAGCAGCAGGATCAGCAGGATGACGATGACGAGCCCGAGGCCGCCGCCGCCGTAATAGCCGGTGCCGTAGAACGGTCCGCCGCCGATGCCGCTGAAGCCGCCGAGCAGGGCGATGACCAAAATGATCAGAATGATCGTACCGATAGACATGCTAGTCTCCTCCAGCCCTTTGTTGAAAGGGTCGTTGCACCTGTCCCTTGGTGCGAGGGCAACTTGCCGCAGGTTTTAAAGTTCCGGTTGTGAAACGGGGCGACAGGTGCAAGTTGCATGGAACCTTTGCCGCTCGGGCAGGCATGATGAAGTGAGATTCAATCAGCGCAGGGCAAGGC
>NZ_JBFUES010001504.1:0-1219 GCF_056403875.1 Bradyrhizobium sp. P2_E8 | reverse complement strand
AGGTTCGGCCGAGCAGGTCGCGGCTGCGATCCGCGGCTTCAACGCGCTGCCGGAGGGCGGCAGGATTCCGCGGCCCGACGTGCTGATCGTCGCGCGCGGCGGCGGCTCGCTGGAGGATCTCTGGTCCTTCAACGAGGAGATCGTGGTGCGGGCAGCAGCCGAGAGCATGATCCCGCTGATCTCCGCGGTGGGACACGAGACCGACATCACGCTGATCGATTTCGTCGCCGACAAGCGCGCGCCGACGCCGACGGCGGCGGCCGAGATGGCGGTGCCGGTGCGCAGCGATCTGTTCGTCGAGGTCGCCGATCTCGCCCGCCGCATCCGCGCCTATTGGCAGCGTGCCCACGAAAGCCGCCGCAACGAACTGCGTGCTGCTGCGCGCGCACTGCCCGCGGCCGGCGATCTTCTGGCGATCCCGCGGCAACGGCTGGATTCGGCTGGCTCCGCCCTGCCCCGCGGCCTTAAGGCCAACACGCATGCGCATTTTCGCAGGTTCACAGCCGCCGGCGCCAAGCTGACGCTGCGCGTGCTGCATGGGCAGATATCGCAGGCCGATCACCGGCTCACCGTGTGCGGCGAGCGGCTCGGTCTCTCTGCGCGGTCGCTGTTGCGGCAGCGGCGCGACCGCTTTGCCGGTCTCGAGGTGCGGCTGCGTGCCTCGAAGCTCTCCAACGCGCAGGCACAGCGCAACGCGATTGCCCGCCAGCGCGAGCGAACGCAGCGTCTTTCCGAGCGCGCGCAACGCGCTCTCGTCACGTTGCTGCAACGGCTCGATGCCCGCGTCGAGGCCAGCGGCAAGCTGCTCTCCGCGTTGTCATACCGCGGCGTGCTCGCCCGCGGCTTCGCGCTGGTGCGGGACGAGGCCGGCCATCCCCTGCATTCGGCAGACAGCATCGGTCCCGGCGCGCGCGTCGAGATCGAGTTCGCGGACGGACGCGTCGGCGCGACAACGGACGCAGATCGCCCGGCGCCTCCCGCAAAGCGCGCACAGCAACCGAAGCCGGCCACACAGGAGACAAAACCCGCGCCAAAGCGCGTCGGCAAGCCGGTGGATCAGGGCAGTTTGTTCTGAGTTGGCGGCGACGCTGCTCCGCCCTCAGTGTCATTCCCCGCGCAGGCGGGGAATCCAGTACGCCGCGGCTTCTCAGTAAACCCCGGACGTCTCGGAGTACTGGATCGCCCGGTCAAGCCGGGCGATGACAGCGAGAGTATAGTG
>NZ_JBFUES010001503.1:0-1219 GCF_056403875.1 Bradyrhizobium sp. P2_E8 | reverse complement strand
CTGAACCACAGGGCGTAGAGGCCCGGCAGATACAGGAGCGTCAGGAAGGTCGCCACGAACAGGCCGCCCATGATCGTGATCGCCATCGGGCCCCAGAACGCCGAGCGCGTCAGCGGGATCATGGCCAGGATGGCGGCCAGCGCCGTCAGCACCACCGGACGAGCCCGGCGGACGGTCGCCTCCACGATCGCCTCTCGGCGGGTCAACCCATGAGAAACGTCGGTCTCGATCTGGTCGACCAGGATGACCGCGTTGCGCATGATCATGCCGGCGAGCGCGATCAGGCCGAGCAGCGCCACGAAGCCGAACGGGGCGTTGGCGACGTTGAGGCCCAGGGACGCACCGACGATGCCGAGCGGCGCGGTCAGGAACACCAGGATCAGGCGCGAGAAGCTCTGAAGCTGGATCATCAGCAGCGTCAGCATCACCATGACCATCACCGGGAAGAGGATGAAGATCGAGGCGTTGCCCTTGGCGGATTCCTCGAACGCGCCGCCCGGCTCGATGCGGTAGGCCGGCTCGAGATGATCCTTGATCGCCTTCAGCTTCGGCGTGATCTGGTTGGTGACGTCGGGCGCCTGCACGCCGTCGACGACATCGGAGCGCACGGTGATCGCCATGTCGCGGTTGCGCCGCCACATGATCGGCTCCTCGTGGGAGTACTCGATCTTGGCGATCTGCTGGAGCGGCACGGCAACGCCATTGCGCGAGGTGATGGTGAGGTCGCCGACGCCGCCGAGGTCGAGGCGCTCGGACGGGATCGCACGGGCGACCACGCCGACCTTCTCGATGCCGTCGCGCACGGTCGTGACCTGCGAGCCCGAGATCAGCATTGCGAGCGCCTGCGACACGTCCTGCGGGGTCAGGCCCATGGCACGGGCGCGATCCTGGTCGACGACGAGCTTGAGATAGGGCGACTGCTCGTTCCAGTCGAGCTGGACATCCTTGACGCTCTTGTTCTGCCGCATGACGTCGCGGACCTCGTAGGCGATCTCGCGCACCTTGTTGGCGTCGGGGCCGATCACGCGGAACTGCACGGGGAAGCCCACCGGCGGACCGAAGTTGAAGCGATCGACACGGACACGCGCCTCGGACAGAAAGCCATCGGCGGCCGCATTTTCGATCTTGGCCTTGATGCGCTCGCGCGCCTCGACGCCCTTGGCGACGATGACGACCTCGGCAAAGGCCTCGTTCGGAAGCTGCGGGTTGAGGCCGAGCC
>NZ_JBFUES010001502.1:0-1224 GCF_056403875.1 Bradyrhizobium sp. P2_E8 | reverse complement strand
AGACAGGCGTTGTACTGGTCGACACAGGTGTGCAGGCGGGCCTTGCCGGCCGTTTCCTTGGCGTATTTCGGATCGACCGCGTTCGGATAGATCGCGGGACCGGCCGGCAATGTCGGCGCCGGAGCGGCAGCGGGGGCTGCCTCCTTCTTCGCCTGCTTCGGCGCTGCCGGAGCGGCGGGCGCAGCCGGAGCAGCCGCGGTCGGCGCGGCGGCGGGCGTCGCGTCCGCACCGCACTGGGCCTTGCGGAAGTCATTCCACTTCATGGTGCCGAGCGAGCCGTCCTTCTTGGCTGCCTGATATTTCGCGCTGCACTCCTGCGAGGTCAGCGCCTGCGCCGGTGCGGCGGCCACCAATGCCGCGACACCCGACGCCATAATCGCACACAACAATTTTGTCTGAATGGTCATCCCTAGGTCTCCTCCTTGGTCTTCCCCGACGGAAGTTAAACGAGGATTGCTATCCTAGCGTGCCGATCGCTTGCGACAAGGATACGATGGCTTTCGCCGGCAAAATATAGTGATCCCGTCGCTCGGCCCATTCATGTCGCGTTCAGCAACGCGAGCCGACGTTCCACCCTTCGCCATTTTCCCAGGAAGAGTGCAACACCATGACCCTCGCCTCCCGCCTCGCCGCCGTCGCCCTCGCCTCCCTGCTCGCCACCGGCACCGCCTTTGCGCAGACCGCCGCGCCGGCAGCCAAGACCGACACCAAGACCACAACCGCCGCGCCCACGGACAAGAAGGCGCCAAAGGAGCACTCGGCCGAGTCGCTCGAATGCTCCAAGCAGGCGGATGCCAAGGGGCTGCATGGCAAGGAGCGCAAGAAATTCCGCTCCGAATGCATCAAGACCGCCAAGGCCGGCACGGCCGCGCCGGCTGCCGCGGACAAGAAGTAAATCAGTCCCCCCGGCTTCGGCGAGAGGCGCGCGCATTGCGGCATGACGAGCCTGCAATTGTGCGCCTCTCGCTGATTTGCAATAAGGTGGCGTGAAGCAAATCACCGCCTCCCTGCCGTTCGAATGGCCGAGCCGTGCCAAGATCCTGAGCACGGTGGAGACACTCGTCATCGGCACCGCCGGCGGCCTCGTGTTTCTCGTCGCCAATCTTCCCGGCGGGCTGATCTCGGGCTCGATGATCGCGGTCGGCATCGCCGCGATCGCCGGCCGGCAGTTGACGCTGCCGCCGATCCTGACCCAGACCGTGCTGGTGCTGCTCGGCATCTCGC
>NZ_JBFUES010001501.1:0-1228 GCF_056403875.1 Bradyrhizobium sp. P2_E8 | reverse complement strand
GTGTAGATCGGATCGGAGAAGTCGATGACCTCCTTGCGCGGCGCGGTGATGAACATCGCAGCCGCAATGATGTCAATCTTGCTCGAGGTCAGCGACGGGATCAGCGCCGAGAACGCCATCGGCTCGATCTGCACGTTGAGGCCGGCGTCCTTGCCGACTTCGGTGACGATGTCGACCATGATGCCCTGGATGGTGTTGGTCTTGGTGTCGAGGAAGGTGAAGGGAATGCCTGTCGGCGTCGAGCCGACCTTCAGCACCTGCTGCGCCGAAGCCGGCATCACCGCTGCCATCGCGAGCGCCGCAACCGCGGCCAGACCAAAACGCTTCAACGCCATCGCATCCCCCTTTGGGTCCGGCCGATGGCGGCGCTCGCAGATGTCTTGATCGCAGACGTTGCGGGCCAAGCCGTTTCGGCCTATTTTCACCAATATGAAAATTTGGTCACACTTTCGCAGATGATGCAAGCGGTTTTCATGCACATGAAGGAAGCGGTTTGACGTGAGCGGTGGCAAAAGAATGCGCAAACCGGCCGCCGCAAAGCCGGCCAGGAAGCTGAAGGCCAAGAAGGTGCCGGCCAAGGCCGTCACCCAGCCGGCCGAGCCCGCGATGGATGTCGCGGTCGGCCGCCGCATCCGCGATATCAGGCGCGTCAGGCAATTCTCGCTGGAAACGGTCGCCGCGCGCACGGATCTGTCGATCGGTTTCCTCAGCCAGATCGAGCGCGGCCTGTCGTCGCCGTCACTGCGCGTGCTGACAACGCTCTCCGACGTGCTCGGCGTCAGCCTAGCCGCTTTGTTCGGTGCCAGCCCAAGTTCCGAAGGTGCCTCCGACCAGGTGGTGACGCGCGGGCTTCAGCGGCCGGAACTGAAACTCTGGCGCAACGGAATTTCGAAACAATTGCTGAGCGCTGCGGGCAGCGACAACCGGCTCAACCTGTTCCTGGTGCATATCGATCCCGGCGGCTCCGCGGGCGACGAACTCTACACCCATGATGGCGAGGAAGCCGGCCTCGTGCTCGAGGGCGAGATGATATTGACGGTGGACAGCGAGACCTGGTCGCTGAAGACCGGCGACAGCTTTCGGTTTGCGAGCCGCAGGCCGCACCGGTTTTCCAATCCGGCGCAGGATGCGAAGGCGGTGGTGCTGTGGGTGAATTGCGTGACGGGCGCGGGGTGAGCCCTCCTTCCACGGAAACACTCTCCGTCCCGTCATCCTGAGGTGTGAGCCA
>NZ_JBFUES010001500.1:0-1228 GCF_056403875.1 Bradyrhizobium sp. P2_E8 | reverse complement strand
TCACCATGCCGATGAACTCGTTGCCGAGCGGCGGGATCACCACGCGCATCGCCTGCGGCAGCACGATCCGCCGCAGCGCGCGCAGCCGTCCCATGCCGATCGCCTGCGCGGCCTCATATTGCCCGATATCGACCGACAGCATGCCGGCGCGCATCACTTCGGAGGTGTAGGCGCCCTGATTGATGCCGAGCCCGAGCAGCGCGGCGAGAAACGGGGTCATGACGTCGACGGCGCGCGCACTCCACAGGCCCGGAATGCCGATGGTCGGAAACACCAGCGCGAGGTTGAACCACAGCAGCAGTTGCAGGATCAGCGGCGTGCCGCGGAACAGCCAGGTGTAGCCGGCGGCCACCGTCTTCAGCACCGGATTGGGCGACAGCCGCATGATCGCCACGATGATGCCGAGCACGATGCCGAGCGCCATCGCCAGCACCGCCATCACCATGGTGTTGACGATGCCTTCGAGGATGACCTTCACAGTCAGGAAGCGGCTGACATAGGACCATTCGATCTGACCGTTCGCAAAGGCGCGCGCAATCGCCGCCAGCACGAGGACGATCAGGGCGGCGCTGAACCAGCGAAACCAGTGCGGCTCGCGCGCGACCCGCATCCCCGACAGATCAGGGAAACCCTCCGCGAGTGCCGGCGCCGGCTTCATTGCGGCGCCGCGTTCAGCATGGGCTGGGCGACCGCATTCGCGCCAAGGCCCCATTTGTCGAGAATGGCCTTGTAGGCGCCGTCGGCGATCATTGCGGTGAGCTTCTCGGTCACCACCTCGCGCAGGGCCGAATCGTCCTTGCGGATCATGATGCCTTGATAGCCCTTGGCGAAGGCCTCGCCGACAATGCGGTATTTGCCGGGCTCTTGTGTCTGCGCATAAGGCAGCGTCTCGCTGCCCTGCACGGCGGCGTCGATTCGGCCCTGCTTGAGCTGGTTGCGCACGTCGATCGAGTTCTCGCCCGGCACGTACTGGATCGCCGGCTTGCCGGCCGTCTCGCAATTCTGCTTGCTCCACTTCTCGATCTCGACCGGGAAGCTCGTGCTGCGCGTGGTGCCGACCTTCTTGCCGCAGAGATCCGTCGCGGCCTTCGCCTCGCTCTCCGCCATCACGAAGAACTGCGGACCGGTCGCGAGATAATCGACGAAATCGGCGGTCTCGCGCCGCGAGGCGCGGTCCGAGATGCCGGAGATGATGAAATCGGCGCGCCTGGTCTGGAGCGACGGGATC
>NZ_JBFUES010001499.1:0-1233 GCF_056403875.1 Bradyrhizobium sp. P2_E8 | reverse complement strand
GCCCAGTTGCGCGCGAAGGCGGTCGTCGCCCGCGTCGAACGTGTTAATGGATAGGCGCCCTTCGTATTCGCCTGTCCTTCGAATTTGTGAGCCTTGCAATGCCAGCACTTCCGCTCCGCCTCGGCGTCAATGTCGACCATGTCGCGACCCTGCGTAACGCGCGCGGCGGCCGCAATCCCGATCCGGTGCGCGCCGCGCTGCTGGCGATCGAGGCCGGCGCCGACGGCATCACCGCGCATCTGCGCGAGGATCGCCGGCACATCCGCGACGAGGACATGGCGCGGCTGAAGGCCGAGATCTCCAAGCCGCTCAATTTCGAGATGGCGGCGACCGACGACATGATGCGCATCTCGCTCGCCACCAGGCCGCATGCGGTGTGCCTCGTGCCGGAGCGCCGGCAGGAGGTGACGACCGAGGGCGGACTGGACGTGGTCGGCCAGCACAATGCGCTCGCGCCCTACATCGCGCGGCTGAACGATGCCGGCATCCGCGTCTCGCTGTTCATCGCCGCCGACCCCGCGCAGATCGAGATGGCGGCGCGGCTGCGCGCGCCCGTGATCGAGATTCACACCGGCGCCTGGTGCGACGCCGTGGTCGATGGCCACACCGAGAAGGCCGACGCCGAATGGCAGCGGATCATGGCGGGCGTGAAGCTGGCGAAGGACGCGGGGCTGGAGGTCCACGCCGGCCACGGGCTCGACTATGCGACGGCGGAGACGATCGCGGCGTTGCCCGAGATCATGGAGCTCAACATCGGCTACTACATGATCGGCGAGGCGCTGTTCGTGGGTCTTGCCGAGACGGTGCGCAGCATGCGCGCGGCGATGGACCGCGGCCGGAGCCGGGCATGATCATCGGCATCGGCTCCGACCTGATCGACATCACCCGCGTCGGCAAGGTGATCGAGCGCCATGGCGAGCGCTTTCTCGACCGCATCTTCACCGCGGCCGAGCGGGCCAAGGCGGAGCGGCGCGCCAAGAACGAGAAGATGGTGGTGGCGACCTACGCCAAGCGCTTTGCCGCCAAGGAGGCCTGCTCGAAGGCGCTCGGCACCGGCATCAGGCTCGGCGTCTGGTGGCGCGACATGGGGGTGGTCAACCTGCCGGGGGGGCGGCCGACCATGCAGCTGACCGGCGGCGCGCTGGCGCGGCTCCAGGCCCTGACGCCTGCTGGCTTCGAGGCGCGGATCGACCTGTCGATCACCGATGACTGGCCGCTCGCACAGGCCTTCGT
>NZ_JBFUES010001498.1:0-1235 GCF_056403875.1 Bradyrhizobium sp. P2_E8 | reverse complement strand
GGCCCCGGCGGCGCGCAAACAGGAGCCCAACCTTGGAGCGGCGAGGACGGCGCCTCGGGCCATCCGCTGATGACGGCGGCGGCGATCCGCGAGGCCGCCGGCAATTTCAACAATTGCGTTGCAGGGATGTGGCCCGATGCCGCACGGCGCGGCATCACCCAGGAAAATTTTCAAAGCTTCACCGCAGGGCTCGCGCCCGACCTGCGTATCATGGACCTGATGGACTCGCAGCCGGAGTTCACCAAGTCGATCTGGGACTATCTCGACATCCTCGTGAACGACAACCGCCTCGCCAAGGGCCGCGAGGTACTCGCCAAGTACAAGGCGCAGTTCGATGCCACCGAAAGGGCCACTGGCGTCGATCGCTACATCATCGCCTCGATCTGGGGCATCGAGTCCAATTACTCGACGCAGATGGGCGACCGCAGCGTGCTGCAATCCACTGCGACGCTTGCCTGCATCGGCCGCCGCCAGGCCTATTTCAAGGACGAATTCCTCTCCGCACTGGAGATCCTCAATCGCGGCGATCTGCGCCCTGAGCAGATGCGCGGCTCATGGGCCGGCGCCTTCGGCCCGACCCAGTTCATGCCGACCGCGTTCAAGCGCTTTGCCGTGGACGGCGATGGCGATGGACGGCGCGACGTCGTCGACAATCCCACCGACCTGATCGCTTCCACCGCCAACAACCTGAAGAAGGACGGCTGGCAGGCCGGCCAGACCTGGGGCTTTGAGGTCGTGGTGCCCCAGGGATTCAACTACATGCAGGCCGACCGCGCCAAGGCGATGCCGATCGCGCAGTGGGAGAAGCTCGGGCTCAAGCGCCCGACCGGCCAGCCCTTCCCGCATCCGGCCGAGAAAGCCTATCTGCTGGCGCCGGCGGGCGCGCAAGGCCCCGGCTTCCTGATGCTCCAGAACTACCGGGTCATCATGAAGTACAACCCGGCCGAGGCCTATGCGCTGGCGATCGGTCATTTCGCCGATCGCCTGCGCGGCGGGGCGCCCTTCGTGCAGCCCTGGCCGCGGCAGGAACGCGAGCTGTCGCGGACCGAGCGGCTGGAGCTGCAGCAGCTGCTGGCCCAGCGCGGCTTCTACAAGGGCACCCCGGACGGCCAGTTCGGCGGCCAGACCCGGGAGGCGCTGCGCAATTTCCAGGCCTCGATCGGGGTGCCCGCCGACGGTTTTGCCTCCTCGGACGTGCTGGAACGGCTGCGCGGACGGTAGAATCGGGCCGAAAG
>NZ_JBFUES010001497.1:0-1236 GCF_056403875.1 Bradyrhizobium sp. P2_E8 | reverse complement strand
GCCGTGGCATGCAAGTGCACATTATCCCTTTGCTGCAAAGGGGTTAATCCGGCAGCTTCGCGGCTGCGCACTGCCGCCCGATGCCGCACGGTCAGGCGCGCGTCAGTGTGCAAGGCCGAAAGTCGTATTGGGGCGGGTTTCACGCCGATGTTACCTTGGAGCCAAGACCTGGGTTGGTCCGGCATGACCGGGCATCTGGGGCGCGAGGAAACGCATTTTCGGGGAGCGACTCAACATGTCGACAATGGCTGTGTCTCAAGCTGGCGCGGGAGGGATGACGAAGGACGAACGGTTCGTCATTCTCGCCTCCTCGCTGGGTACCGTCTTCGAGTGGTACGATTTTTACCTCTACGGCTCGCTGGCCAGCATCATCGGCGYGCAGTTCTTCTCGGCCTATCCGCCGGCCACCCGCGACATCTTCGCGCTGCTGGCGTTTGCCGCCGGCTTCCTGGTCCGCCCTTTCGGCGCGATCGTGTTCGGCCGCGTCGGCGACATCGTCGGCCGCAAATACACCTTCCTCGTCACCATCCTGATCATGGGTCTGTCGACCTTCATCGTCGGCCTGCTGCCGAATGCGGCGACGATCGGCATCGCGGCCCCGATCATCCTGATCGCGCTGCGCCTCGCCCAGGGTCTCGCGCTCGGCGGTGAATATGGCGGTGCAGCGACCTACGTCGCGGAGCATGCTCCCAACGGCAAGCGCGGCTACTACACCTCCTTCATTCAGACGACCGCCACGCTCGGCCTGTTCCTGTCGCTGCTGGTGATCCTGTTCACACGCTCCGCCCTCGGCGAAGCCGACTTCGCCGCCTGGGGCTGGCGCATTCCGTTCCTGGTCTCGGTGCTGCTGCTCGGCGTCTCGGTCTGGATCCGGCTCCGCCTCAACGAATCGCCGATCTTCCAGAAGATGAAGGACGAGGGGAAGAGCTCCAAGGCGCCGCTGACGGAAGCCTTCGGCAACTGGCAGAACGGCAAGCTCGTGCTGCTCGCGCTGCTCGGCGGCGTGATGGGCCAGGGCGTGGTCTGGTACACCGGCCAGTTCTACGCGCTGTTCTTCCTGCAATCGATCCTGAAGGTCGACGGCTACACCGCCAACCTCCTGATCGCCTGGTCGCTGCTGCTCGGCACCGGCTTCTTCATCGTGTTCGGCGTGCTCTCCGACAAGATCGGCCGCAAGCCGATCATCCTCGGCGGCTGCCTGATCGCGGCACTGACCTTCTTCCCGATCTTCAAGAT
>NZ_JBFUES010001496.1:0-1239 GCF_056403875.1 Bradyrhizobium sp. P2_E8 | reverse complement strand
GCTGTGGACCCATCCTACCGGCCAGCTCATGCTGGTCGCCTGCGTCGTCTGGATGTCGATCGGCATCATGGTGATGAAGAAGATGATCAACTTCGATTTCTGACGGTGGCGTATGGTCGAATTTCTCGTTTCGAAACTGCATGACGTCCGCTTCATGACCATGCTGCTGGCGGCCATCGCCGCCAGCGCCACCGTCTATACGCTGGTGATGCCCCTGTTCGCAGGCGAGGGCCTCTCCAAGCGCATGAAGGCGGTGGCGAGCGAGCGCGAGCGGATCCGGCAGCGCGAGCGCGAGCGCCTCAACAAGAGCGAGAAGGTCTCGCTGCGCCAGACGCCGAAGCAGCTCGTCTCCAAGGTCGTCGAGGATTTCAACCTCACCAAATGGCTCGCGCAGGAGGCTGCCCGCGACAAGCTCATCATGGCCGGCTACCGCGGTCAGGCGCCGTACGTCACCTTTCTGTTTGCGCGCATGGTCGCCCCGCTCGCCCTGTTCGTGGGCTCGGTCCTGTACGTGTTCCTGATCGCGCATATGGACAAGCCGATGCCGGTCAAGATCGGGATCTGCGTCGGCGCCGCCTATCTCGGGCTTCAGGCCCCGATGCTGTTCCTCAAGAACGCGATCTCCAAGCGCCAGCTCTCGATCAAGCGCGCCTTTCCCGACGCGCTCGACCTGCTGCTGATCTGCATCGAATCCGGCATGTCGGTCGAAATGGCGTTCCGGAAAGTCGCCACCGAGATCGTCGGCCAGTCGATCGCACTGTCGGAAGAGTTCACGCTGACCACCGCCGAGCTGTCCTATTTGCAGGACCGCAAGGTCGCCTATGAGAACCTGGCGCGGCGCACCGGGCTCGAGGGCGTCAAGTCGGTGTGTCTGGCGCTTCAGCAGGCGGAACGTTACGGCACTCCGCTCGGACATTCCCTGCGCGTCATGGCGCAGGAAAACCGCGACATGCGCATGAACGAGGCCGAGAAGAAGGCCGCCGCGCTGCCGCCGAAGCTGACGGTGCCGATGATCCTGTTCTTCCTGCCGGTGCTGTTCGTCGTCATTCTCGGGCCGACCGGCATCAAGATCTCCGAGATGCAATGACGCAAGACGTGGCCGCGCGCGGTTCGCGCGAGCGGCTTCAGGGCGAGACGATCAGGTCGGATCAGTCGGGCCGGGTGAGCGCGGCGACCGGAGTCCGCTTCGGCGTACCGCGCGGGGCGTCGTTGCGGCTCAGCATTTCCTTCAGATAGGCG
>NZ_JBFUES010001495.1:0-1241 GCF_056403875.1 Bradyrhizobium sp. P2_E8 | reverse complement strand
GGATAGATGCCATCGGGGGTAGATAACACCGTGCGCGCCGGTCCGCCATCTCCCCACCCGTCATTCCGGGGCGCGCCAACGGGTCCGCAACGCGGCCCGATGGAGCGAGCCCGGAATTCATCAAGCAGCGTCACGCGCGGTGAAATGGATTCCGGGCTCGATGCACCGGGTCGCGCTTTGCGCGGTCCCGTCACATCGCCCCGGAATGACGACCGGGTTGGTTGGCGATCTGGCTTTTAGGCCAATAATATCAGAAGCTGGCTGGATGATTTCCGATTTGCGTCCATCGCAAGCCTTCTCCGTCTCTCCCCGCAAGGGGGGAAAGGGAGCAGTACAGGGCCAGCCGTGAAAGCCATCCGCTACATCTACGTCGTCGTGATGGATGCGTTCTACACATTCCTGGCCGACGACGGCTGGGCGATCGCGAGCCACATCGCGCTGTCGACGCTGATGGCGCTGTTCCCGTTCCTGATCGTGCTGACCTCGCTCGCCGGCTTCTTCGGTTCCAAGGAGCTCGCCGACCAGGCCGCCAGCCTGATGCTCGAGGTCTGGCCCAAGCAGGTCGCCGACAGCCTTTCCGGCGAGATCCACGACGTGCTGACCACGACCCGCACCGGCGTGCTGACCATCGGCGCGGCGCTGTCGGTCTATTTCGCCTCGAACGGCGTCGAGGCGCTCCGCGTCGCGCTCAACCGCGCCTATGCGGTGGTGGAGATGCGGCGCTGGTACTGGCTGCGGCTGGAATCGATCGGCTATACGCTGGTTGCGGCCTTCACCGCGCTTGCCATGGCGTTCCTGATCGTGCTCGGCCCGCTCATCATCGAGGCGACGCGGCGCCACATCCCGCTGTTCGTCGAGTCCAACGAGAGCATCCTCACCTGGCTGCGCTACGGCATCACCATCGGCGCGCTGGTGGTGGCGCTGATCATCCTGCATGCGTGGGTGCCGGCGGGGCGGCGCAGCTTCCTGCAGATCCTACCCGGCATCGTCTTCACCATGGTGGCGTCGCTGATCTCGGGCATCGTGTTCGGGCAATATCTGGCGCGCTTCGCCAACAACTACGTGACGATGTATGCGGGGCTGGCCTCGGTGATCATCGCGCTGGTGTTTCTGTATTTCATCGCCGCGATCTTCGTCTACGGCGGCGAGCTCAACGCCGCGATCATCAAGTCGCGACTTCCTCACGGCGTGTCGCTACAAGCAGCGCAGTCGCTAAAGCACGCGGAGACACGGGCTTGACC
>NZ_JBFUES010001494.1:0-1241 GCF_056403875.1 Bradyrhizobium sp. P2_E8 | reverse complement strand
GCGCAGATCCGTCATGAGATTGCGCACCGCCAGCGTCATCCCGATCGATTCTTCGGTGAACGGCTTGCCGTTCGGCGCGATCACGTCGGCGCCCGCCTTCACGCAGCGGCTGGCGAGCGGAATGTCGGAGGTGACGACGACGTCGCCCGGCTTGGCGCGTTCGGCGATCCAGTCGTCGGCGGCATCCATGCCGCTACCTGCGGCGATGCGCTCGATCAAGGGATCCTGTGGCACGCGAATGAAATTGCCGGCCACCACGCTCACGGGCACGCCGTGCCGGAGCGCGACGCGGTAGATCTCGTCCTTCACCGGACAGGCGTCGGCGTCGACATAGATGCGGGTGGGCGTGTCAGTCATCGGCGGGGTGGTAGCCCATTCGGGCCGCAAAGGCGAGGGGATTGACCGGTGTTCCCCGGGGCCTACGATCGGCCCGAAACAACAGGAATTTTGGGGAAGGGTAGCCATGCCGAACCGGCTCGAGACCTACCGCGTCGAGGCCTACAACACCGCCAAACAATCCGAAAACAAGATGCATGACGACCACGTAGCGCGTCGCTTCGGCTTTTCCGGCGGGCTGGTGCCTGGTGTCGACGTCTTCGCCTACATGATGCATGTGCCGGTCGCGTACTGGGGCCGCGATTTCCTGTCACGCGGACTGGTGGAGGCCCGCTTCATCAAGCCGGTCTATGACGGCGAGACGGCCGATGTCGATGCAACCGAGCACAATGGCCTGCTCACGATCGAGGTGTTCAGCCGCACCGAGCTGTGCGCCACCGGGACGGCCTCGCTGCCGGCGGGCGCGCCGGTGGTGGATTTGAACGACTATCTTGCGGTCCCCGCGGTCGCCGAGCGCAAGCCGGTGAGCCCCGCGACGTTCGAGACCGGCAAATGCCTCGGCACGGAGCCACGCCGATGGATCGGGCAGGCGGCCGCGGACTATCTCGCCGAGATCAGGGAAACCGATCCGATCTTCGCGCGTGAGGGGCTCGGCCATCCCGGCCTGATCCAGCGCGTGATGAACCGCGTCCTCGTCGACAACACCATTTTAGGCCCATGGATCCACGCCGGCAGCCGCATGCAGTTGCTGTCGCCCGCGCGCGCCGGCGACGAGATCGTTGCGCGGGCCAAGGTGACCGCGAACTACGAGAAGAAGGGCCACCGCTTCGTCGAGCTCGACGCGCTGGTCGTCGCCAATGGCGAGACACCGCTGGCGCATTGCCAGCACACCGCGATCTACCAGC
>NZ_JBFUES010001493.1:0-1244 GCF_056403875.1 Bradyrhizobium sp. P2_E8 | reverse complement strand
GTCACCGTCTCCGACTCGTTCCTGGAGAAGGGCGAGATCGTGTCGACGCGCGGCCGCAATGCCGAGGAAACCCAGCGCCGTACCGCACATGCCGGCGACCTCACCAAGGGCAAGCCGGTCATCGTGCTGGTCAATGGCGGCTCCGCCTCGGCGTCCGAAATCGTCGCCGGCGCGCTCCAGGACCACAAGCGCGCGACCATCGTCGGCACGCGCTCGTTCGGCAAGGGCTCGGTGCAGACCATCATCCCGCTCGGCTCGGGCAACGGCGCGCTGCGGCTGACCACGGCGCGCTACTACACGCCGTCGGGCAAGTCGATCCAGGCCAAGGGCATCGTGCCCGACATCGAAGTGCTCCAGGACGTGCCRGATGAGCTGAAGTCGCGCACCGACACCAAGGGCGAGGCTTCGCTGCGCGGCCATCTCAAGAACGACGGCGACGAGAAGACCGGCTCGCAGTCCTACGTCCCGCCGGACGCCAAGGACGACAAGGCACTCAAGCTCGCCGACGACCTGCTCCACGGCATCAAGAACAGCGCCTCCGCAGCGCCCACGCCGGGTGCCGACAAGGCCGCGACCGACAAGCCCAAGGCGGCGAACTAAGGCCGCGAACTAAGTCGGCGAACCAAGTCGGCGTACCGCGCGATCCAACGCAAAGGGCGGCTCCTTGAGCCGCCCTTTTTGCTTGGAACGCCTGGCATCCCCGGCCTATCCCGGCCTGCCGTCGCTTGACCTCGGCGTGGTATCGTCATCGGTGAGTGATTCGGGATCGCGCATGACTGAAACGGCCGATGATCTGAGCGCCCCGCTCGGACAGGACAAGCCGCGCCGGAAACGCCGGCTGCGGCTGCCGTTCACGGCCATGCAGGCGCTCGCCGTGCTGCTCGGCCTTTTGCTGGTCACCTTTGCCGGCTTCGCCATCTTCAACAAGGATCCGCTCGGCGGCGAGCCGATGACCCGGATCGCGATCCGCGAGCCCAAAGCTACGGACCAGAAGCCGGCCGCCTCCGGCCCCGGCCAGGACAGCAAGCAAGAGGGCAAGCACGAGACCAGGGAAGCGCCGAAGCAGGCCGCCCCCGGCGAGCAGAAGACCGTCACCATGATCGATGGCTCCACCGGTGCGCGCCACGACGTGGTGATCGGTGCCGGCGAGGCCACCGACAAGGGCGAGGCGGCCTCCGCACCGCCGCCCGTCATGGCGGGGATCGACCCCAAGCTGCTGGAGAAATCGCGCTACGGCATGATCC
>NZ_JBFUES010001492.1:0-1245 GCF_056403875.1 Bradyrhizobium sp. P2_E8 | reverse complement strand
GGCTTGGCCTCGCGCGCCATCGCCACGGCCTTCTCGAGATTGGGCAGGTCCGGCTCGGGCTTGACGTCGCCGAACACCTTCACCGCACCCGGCAACGCCAGCATGTCGATGCGGCGCGCATTGAACGGATCGGAAATCACCAGCGGCCGCCTGGCGCCGATCCGCTCGGCAAAGCGTGCCGCAGCCGTGATCGTGCCGTTGCCGAACTCCAGGATGGTGGGACGTTGGATTTCGATGGGTGTGAAGGCGTTGGTCATCGCGCGGTCGATCTCATGATTTGGATGCGGAAGCGCCAGCGGCCAGCCGTTCGGCATAGTCGATGGCCTCGATCAGGCTGTGCTCGTTGGCGATGCCCTTGCCGGCGATGTCGAAGGCGGTGCCATGATCGACGGAGGTGCGGATGATCGGCAGGCCCAGGGTGATGTTGACGCCGGAGAGTTCCTGCCAGCGGCCGGTCGCAGGATCGACCTGGAAGCCGAGCAGCTTGACCGGAATATGCCCCTGGTCGTGATACATCGCGACCGCCGCATCGAACTGGCCGGCGCGCAGCTTGACGAAGATGGTGTCGCCGGGCACGGGGCCGACGACGTCGAGGCCGTCGGCGACCGCTTTGGCGATCGTCGGCGCCGACACATCGATATCCTGCCGGCCGAACAGACCGCCCTCGCCCGCATGCGGGTTGAGCGCCGCGATCGCGATCTTCGGTTTGGCAATGCCGAGCCGGCGCAGCGCATCGTTGGTGAGGTCGATCACCAGGCGCAACCGCTCCGGCGTCAGGCGCTTCGGCACGTCTTCCAGCGCCACATGGGTGGAGACATGGCTGACGCGCATGTTGCCATGGGCGAGCAGCATCACCGAGCCGCGCACACCGGTCAGATGGGCCAGCATCTCGGTATGGCCGGGGAAATGATAGCCGGCCTTGTTGAGCGCTTCCTTGTTGAGCGGAGCCGTGACGATGGCCGCGGTGCGGCCCGCCTGCGTCAGACGCACGCCCTGCTCGATCGCCTTGTAGGCGAAGCGGCCACCATCGGCGCTGAGCACGCCCGGCTTGATCGGGTCTCCCTCGGCGTCGGCTTGCAGGTAGCAGAGGTTGGGCCATTCGCGATCGTCCGCCGACACAAGCGGGATCGCAACGTCGGTACCGAGCGCGGCCTTCGCGCCGTCCAGCGCCGCGCCGCTGCCGATGATCAGCAGGCGCAGATCGCCCGTCGCGATCCGGTCCTTCAACCCGAGGCAGGCCTTGAC
>NZ_JBFUES010001491.1:0-1246 GCF_056403875.1 Bradyrhizobium sp. P2_E8 | reverse complement strand
GGACGAGCGGGGCGATTGCCGCCGTCGACAGCGCCGCCATCGACCACCAGTTGATGCCTTGCGAGCCGGTTTGGCTCGCCACGATCACCGGCAGCGTCTTCGCATCCGTGCTGGTGAGGAGGGCCGCGAAGAAGTATTCATTCCAGCACAGCACCAGCGACAGGATGAAAGCGGCGACCATCCCGGGCACAGCAAGCGGCAGGATGATGCGTAGGAACGCACCCCAGGTCGACAGTCCATCGACGAAGGCGGCTTCATCGAGCTCGATCGGGATCGCGTTGAACTGGTCGCGCATGATCCAGATGACGATGGGCAGGACCGAGAGCGTATAGAGCAGGATCAGGCCGAAGCGGGTGTCGAGCAGCGCGAGCGCCTTGTAGAGCACCAGGAAGGGCAGGGCGAGCACGACCGGCGGCAGGATCAGTTGCGACATGAAGAAGAACAGGATGTCGTCGTTGCGCATCCAGGCGAATTTGTAGCGGAAGCGGCTGAGGCCATAGGCGGCGAGCGAACCGAGGATCAACGCGAGCAGGGACGCGCCGACCGAGGTGATGATGCTATTGACGAACCGGCTCGTGAACTCCGCGCGGGCGGTCGAGGTGCCGAACAGCGTGTCTGGCGACAGCCCGAGCGAGCGCCATCCCTTCCAGTCCGGCTGGAAATCGACCCATGGGATCAGATGGGCCTGCGTGACGTCGACTGCCGATTTGAACGACGTCGTCACCGTCCAGTAAATCGGGAACAGGCAAATAAACATCCAGAACAGGAGCGCGGCATAGATCAGCGCGCGGCCAAGCATCCGCTTGGCGCGCGGGACGGCGGGATGCCGCCGGACGGGCTTCAATGCCAATGTCGACACGCGCGTGAACTCCTTGGTTCTAGATGACTTTCTGCGTCCAACGCTTGGACAAGCGCAGGAGCAGCGTCAGGAGGACGATGATCAGCGCCAGATAGACCATGGCGAGTGCCGTGCCGTATCCCACATTGGAGCGGTCGCGGTACACGCGATAGATGAAACTCGACACGGTGTCGGTGGCGCCCCCGGGCCCGCCGGCCGTTACGTTGATCACGATATCGGCAAGCTTCAGCTTGAAGATGATGCGGATGATGAGGACGGTGATGCTGACCGGCAGCATGATCGGAAACGTGACGTGCCGGAACGACTGCCAGCCGTTGGCGCCATCGACCTTGGCGGCCTCCTGTACCTCCCGCGGCATAGCCTGGAGGCCGGCGAGCAGGATGATCA
>NZ_JBFUES010001490.1:0-1247 GCF_056403875.1 Bradyrhizobium sp. P2_E8 | reverse complement strand
AGGTAACGGTCGTGTTCTGCGACCTGCGCGGCTTCACGGCGTTCACGGAAGCGACCGAGCCGGAAGAGGCGATGAACGTGCTGCGCGAATATCACGCGGCGCTCGGCAAGCTGATCTTCAAATACGAGGGCACGCTCGACAAATATTCCGGCGACGGCGTGATGATCCTGTTCAACGCGCCGATCCAGTTCGACGACCACACGAAACGCGCGGTGAAGATGGCGGTGGAAATGCGCGAAACGATCGGCCCGCTGACCGAGCGCTGGCGCAACCGCGGCCACAGCCTCGGCTTCGGCATCGGCATCGCGCTCGGCTATGCCACGCTCGGCCAGGTCGGCTTCGAACAGCGGCTGGAATATGCCGCGATCGGCAGCGTCACCAACCTCGCCTCCCGCCTCTGCGGCGAAGCCAAGGCCAACCAGATCGTGGTCAGCCGCCGCGTCTACGGCATCGTCGAGCCCTGGGTGGAGGCGCGCGCGCTCGACGATCTCCAGCTCAAGGGCTTCAATCACCCCGTGCTGGCGATGGAGATCCTGAGCTGGCGCGAGGAAGTGGAGAACGTGGTGGATGCGGCGGCGCGAAGGCGGGGGTGAGTTCTTTCTCAATCCGTGAGGAAGGCAAAATCTCCCCCAGCGAAATTGAGGCGCCGGTTGCGAATGATACCTGCATCCAATTTGCGGACCGCTCCCACGAACCACATCACCCCTCCCCGCGACTAACCTTCGCCTCGACAGCGAGGCAGGCTTCGGATGGAGACGATCGTGGCATTTGCCTTGCCTTCGCGTGCTTATGATTTGCAGATGCTGGACCGTCCCGCCGATCGCGCGCGCGACCACGGCTGGGTCTATGGACTGCCGCCGGGCATCAGCAGCGAGCAATGGCCGCTCGATCCCGTCACCGGTTTTCCGCTGATGCACGGCTTCACGCTTCTGCTCCCGGAGGACTATCGCGTGCATGGCGCGGACATCGTCGCGGTGTCGTTCTTTGCGACGCCGCCCGATCACAATGACGGCGGCGCGGCTGACGATCCCGAAATCCGCGATGCCGTGCTGGCGCGGCCGGCGCATCCGCGGCTCTCGCGCATGACCGACATCCTCGATTACGAATATGCCGCGCTGCTGTTGACCGCAGCCGAATACGAGGGCGCGTTCGCGACGCCGCCGGCACCGCTTGCGCTTGCGACGGCGGAGCGGCCGCGCTGGCTCGATGTCGGCGGCGCCAGCGCGTTCTTCGAGTCCGCCCCGCCC
>NZ_JBFUES010001489.1:0-1247 GCF_056403875.1 Bradyrhizobium sp. P2_E8 | reverse complement strand
CAGCATCAGCGGCGGGAACCCGCCGTCGCGCACGGCCGTGGCAATGATCTCACGGGCGAACGGGAACAGCAGACGCGGGCACTCGATCATGACCAGCGGGTGCAGGTTCTCCTTCGGCACGTTGACGATCCGGAACACGCCGGCATAGGCGAGCTCGAACGAGAACATCACCTTGCCCGCGGTCTCGGCCTTGCCCTCGACCGACAGCGTCACCTCGAATTCCTGTTCGCTGAGGTTATTGGCGCCGACATTGATCTGGATATTGATCTGGGGCGCCTGGCCCTGCTGTTGGAGCGAGCTCGGCGCGTTGGGATTTTCGAACGAAAGGTCCTTGGTATATTGCGCCAGCACGTTGAGCTGGGGAGCCGGGGCCGCCTCGGGAGGGGTGCCGTTACCGTTGGTCATGAAAGTCTCTCCTTACCCGATTGGGGGCTGAATTTCGCGGCGGTTGGCTAACATAGGGCTACCTCGTTCCACAAGGACGAACGGTCCCGGATCGGGCGGCCGGGCCGCAGCCACAACTGTGACGTTCTGCCCAACCTCCCGGCCAAATCGCGCCTTAAACGATTGAAGATGCGCGATTTCCGGCCACGATCGGGTTTCCCCTTAAGCATAAAACGCGCTACACTCGGTGCTGTGCCAAAAGGCGCCATTGGCCGGGCAAGATTTCGTGCCTACATCCCACGGACCTGACGTGCGGACCCGAAATGGTGATGTAGACTTGCCGTTCCCGTATGGAACGGTCTACTGGCCGGATTGATTTTCCCGGCGACGACCTTCTAGGCGGCCCCTTCGAGAGAAGACCAGAAAGCGAATACCTCGTGGACATCTACACCATCATCTTCCTGGCGCTGGCGGTCTTCATCTTTTTGCGGCTGCGCAGCGTGCTAGGGCAGCGCACGGGCAACGAGCGGCCGCCGTTCGACCATACTGCCGCCCGCAACGCGCTGGGGGGTGCCCAGGACAAGAACGTCGTGACCATGCCGGGCAAGGTGATCGACCAGGCCCCGCTGGCGCCGACGGTCGAGCCGACCCCGCCGTCCGACCGCTGGAAGGGCCTGACCGAGCCGGGCACCGCGCTCGCGCAGGGTCTCGACGCCATCGTCGACAAGGATTCCACCTTCGATCCGCGCCATTTCATCTCGGGCGCCCGCGGCGCCTATGAGATGATCGTGCTGGCCTTTGCCAATGGCGACCGCCGCGCGTTGCGCGACCTGCTGTCGTCGGAGGTCTATGAAAGCTTCGAC
>NZ_JBFUES010001488.1:0-1248 GCF_056403875.1 Bradyrhizobium sp. P2_E8 | reverse complement strand
GCTGCAACAGCTCGGGGAAGTCGATGCTGCCGGCGGGATGGTTGACGATGATGCCCATCGCGCCTTCGGCCGAATGGGCGCAGAGGTAGATCACCGAGCGCTCGAAGCGCGCATCGCCCATCACGGGCATGGCGATCAGGAGGCGGCCGTCGAGGTAGCCGGCCGAACTGGGGGGCGCGGGACCCGTGCTGCGGGTGCTTTCGCCCGTCCTCTTGCCTGTGGGAGCCATCGGTGAAGCACTCCGGTTTCAATTCCTATCCTGATGTTGGGCCCGACCGCTGTCAAATCAAGGCTTGCAGAGACTTGATTCGAGTGCATCCATCACAAGCAATTCAATGGTTTGCCCCGGGTTGCCCCTGTAAAGACGTACCATGCTCACAAGAGTTCCCCTGCGTGCGGCGATCGGCGTCGCGACAACCCTGCTTGCGTCGTCACTGGCCCTCGCAGCCCGTGCGGACGACGCCTCGCCCTGGCAGCGCGACGGACATTCCGCGGTGCGGCTGTTGGCGGGATCACGCAGCGGCGCCGTATTGCTCGGCGGTATCGCCTTCCAGCTCCAGCCGGGCTGGAAGACGTACTGGCGTACGCCCGGCGACTCCGGCGTTCCTCCCCGGTTCGACTTCTCGAAATCGGAGAATGTCGAAGCGGTGACGGTCATGTGGCCGGCGCCGCTGAAATTCGACGACGGCGCGGGCGGCCACTCGATCGGCTATCGCGACCAGGTCGTGCTGCCCCTGCGCATCGTCGCCAAGGCCGCCGACAAGCCGGTGACCTTGCGCGCCGAGATCAACTACGCGGTGTGCGAAAAGCTCTGCATTCCTGTCGAGGCCAGCGCCGAGCTCGGCTTCAACAGCGTCGCCTCGACCGAGGACGCGAACTTGCGTGCAGCGCTCGACACCGTGCCGAAGCCCGCCAATATCGGCGACCCCAATCCGCTGACCATCCGCGACGTCAGGCGCGACGGGCCCAAGAACGTGGTGGTCGACGTCGTCGCGCCGGCGGATGCACGCAAGGTCAATCTGTTCGTCGAGGGGCCGACGCCGGATTGGTCGCTGCCGATCCCGGCACCGGTCGAGCCCAGCCCGCCCGGCGTGAAACGCTTCTCCTTCGAGCTCGACGGGCTGCCGCCGGGCGCCAAGCCCGACGGGGCGGCGCTGAAGTTCACGCTGGTCGCGCCGGATAAGTCGTACGAGTTCAATACGAATTTGGAGTGACTGTCGTCCCGGCGAAGGCCGGGACCCATAGCCA
>NZ_JBFUES010001487.1:0-1249 GCF_056403875.1 Bradyrhizobium sp. P2_E8 | reverse complement strand
GAGCTTGAACGCGCTCAAGGCCTTGGCACGATCATACGGTCCGGCGTCGTCGATTATATCGCTCTGAACGGCCATCTCTGCCACGCCGATCCCCTGTACCCGTTATATACGCTTGCTGTCGGTCTTGTTGTTGGTCTTGCGCTCCGGATGCGGCGCTGGGCCGATCCGGAGCGGAGGTCTTTTGAGATCCCGGCGCGCTGTCCGGGACAGGAGTGCTCAGCTCTTGATCTCGGCAGCCCAGGTCTTCTCGATCAGGGTCACGACACCCTCGGGCATCGGGATGTAGTCGAGCTCTTCAGCCGCCTTGCCGCCGTTCTTGAAGGCCCAGCGGAAGAACTTGATGGCTTCCTGCGAGGCCGCCTTGTCGGTGGCATCCTTGTGCATGAGGATGAAGGTCGCCGCCGTGATCGGCCAGGACTTCTCGCCGGGCTGGTCGGTCAGGATGACGTAGTAGCCGGGTGCCTTGGCCCAGTCGGCGTTCGAGGCGGCCGCCTGGAAGGCCTCGACGGTCGGCTGCACCGGCTTGCCGGCCTTGTTGACGAGACCGGCGTAGGTCAGCTTGTTCTGCTTGGCATAGGCGTACTCGACGTAGCCGATCGAGTTCTTGGTCTGGCCGATGTTGCCGGACACGCCCTCGTTGCCCTTGGCGCCGACACCGACCGGCCACTCGACGGCCGTGCCCTCGCCGACCTTGCTCTTCCAGTCCGCGCTGGCCTTGGAGAGGTAGTTGGTGAAGTTGAAGGTGGTGCCCGAACCGTCCGAGCGGCGGACCACGGTGATCGCCTCCGACGGCAGCTTCAGGTTCGGATTGAGCTTCTTGATCGCGGCATCGTCCCACTTGGTGATCTTGCCGAGATAGATGCTGGCGAGCGTCTCGCCGTCGAACACCATCTCGCCCGGCTTCACGCCCTCGATGTTGACGACGGGAACGATGGCACCCATCACCATCGGCCACTGGACGAGGCCGTCCTTCTCGAGCTGCTCGGCCTTGAGCGGCGCGTCGCTGGCGCCGAAGGTCACGGTCTTGGCCTGGATCTGCTTGATGCCGCCGCCGGAACCGATCGACTGGTAGTTCAGACCGTTGCCGGTCTCCTTCTTGTAGGCGTCAGCCCACTTGGAATAGATCGGGAACGGGAACGTCGCGCCGGCGCCGGTGATGTCGGCAGCAAAGGCTGCTGTCGTCGATGCGGCGACCAAGCCGGCAGCGACGAATGTTTTGAGGAAATTCATGCTGGTCTCCATACAGGGG
>NZ_JBFUES010001486.1:0-1254 GCF_056403875.1 Bradyrhizobium sp. P2_E8 | reverse complement strand
TGATAGCTCCAACCTCGTCATTGCGAGCGCAGCGAAGCAATCCAGAATCCTTCCGCGGCGGCAGTCAGGATTGCTTCGCTGCGCTCGCAATGACGGCGTGTGAGGCAGCCGCCTCGTTCTCCAAATGCCACTGGCGGGGCATGACAGCTTTCTTGGCGACGCATGGCACCACGAAAGATACAGAATTTGCCTGCTTGATTGTGATCGGCTTCCGCCTAAATCCCGTGTAAGCTTCCGCAGCGCACAAACCGGAATCGAAAAGTCCAGATGGCCAACGCCTTCTTCTCAGACCTGCTCGCCACAATCTCCGATCGCGGCCGCACGCTGCTGCGCCGCGGGGATTCCGACGACACCAAGCACGATGCCAACGGGCTGATCGAGCTCTGCGGTGCGCTGCTGTCCGGTCGTGGCGAAGCTTCGGGCACTGCCATGGCGCGTGAGGTGCTCGACATCTACCAGGAGTTGGATGCGGCAGGACGCCGCGCCTTCTTCGAGGCCCTGGTGCGCGATTTCGGCCCCGATCGGGAACGCCTGTCCAAGGCGATCGAAAAATGGCGCGCCAGGCCCAGTGACGAAGACGCGAGCTCGCTGCACTTCGCCTCCGAGCCGCGGCGGCAGGAGCTGATCCGCCGTCTCAACCGCGCGCCCGGCGGCACCGGCGACCTCGTCAACATGCGCGCCGATTTGCTCGGCATGATGAACGGGCACACCGATCTTGCCGCGCTCGATCGCGACGTCTCGCATCTGCTCTCTTCGTGGTTCAACAGGGGGTTTCTCGTGCTGCGCAGGATCGACTGGTCAACTCCGGCCAACATCCTCGAAAAGATCATCCGCTATGAAGCCGTGCACGAGATCAGCGACTGGGACGATCTGCGCCGCCGCATCGATCCGGTCGACCGCCGCTGCTACGCCTTCTTCCATCCCGCCATGGTCGACGAGCCGCTGATCTTCGTCGAGGTAGCGCTGACCGAAACGATCCCCGGCGCGATCGCGCCGCTGCTCGCGGTCGACCGCCAGCATCTGCCGATCGAGCGCGCGCGCACCGCGGTGTTCTACTCGATCTCCAACACACAGCGGGGCCTGGGCGGCATCTCCTTCGGCAGCTTCCTGATCAAGCAGGTGGTCGAAGAGCTGCGCCGCGAGACGCCAAAACTCGACACCTTCGTGACGCTGTCGCCGGTGCCGGGCTTCATGCAATGGGTGAAGCAGGACAAGGACCTGCCGCTCTCGGACGAGGACCGCGAGGTGCTGAAG
>NZ_JBFUES010001485.1:0-1256 GCF_056403875.1 Bradyrhizobium sp. P2_E8 | reverse complement strand
GGATCGCGGCGATCGAGCCGTGGGCCCCGAGCGTGTAGGACGGATACATCAAGGCATCGACCGCGCTGTAGATCAGCTTGTCAGGCGCCATCATCATCAGGTCGGCGAACAGCTTGAGATCGCCCGCGCTCTGCTTGACGCCGACGACCAGCGGCACCTCGGTCATGATCCGCGTCAGCAGCGCCGGCGACAGATAGGACCACGGCACCACGTTGTAGATGATGATGGGCATGCCGGTCTCGTCAGCGATGGCGCGAAAGTGCGCCACCATCGCCTCCTCGTCCGGCTTGAACAGGTAGTGCACCGGCGTGACCTGGAGCGCGGCGACATTCATGTCGCGGACCAGCTTGCCGCGGCGGATCGCATCGCGTGTGGAGTCCACGATGATGCCGGCGATCACGGGGATGCGCCCCTTCRCCGCCTCCACCGTCGCGGCTACTAGATCGCGATATTCCTCGTGATCGAGCGTATGTCCTTCGCCGGTCGAACCGCCGGCGGCGACGCCGTGTGCGCCGGCGCCGATCATCCAGTCCACCTGGGGCGCCACGAGCCCGAAATCGATCTCGCCGTCGTTCCGGAACGGCGTCGTCATCGGCGGGATCACGCCGGTCGGTCGTACCTTCATGGTCTGCCCTCGCGTTTCCTGTGGTGTTGCGGCAGCCCCGCTCTTTTGACGAGTGCCCGCAACGCCATGAATCGTATCGGCCTTGCGGGCCTTGTGAAGTGGCTCATACGCGGCGCGGCCCTGACAATCGATCATTCCTGGGGGTTCCTGCGGGTTCCCCGTATTTGTCCGGCTTCGGGTTAATGGCAATTTTTTTACAATCCGAATCGCCAAATGAAGGTGGACGCTAGGTTGAGTCGGTCAGGCCAGCGTGTCGTTTGTGTCACAGGCTCTGGCACTCCGCTTGCATCCTCTTCGTGGTCAGAAACTACCGATGAGGTGACAGGAATGTTCGTGACCGTCGTTGCCGTGCTCTGCCGGCTTGGTGCATCTGCCTCGGGCGCTTGTGTCGAGGAGATCGTGACCGACAGTAATATGACGCCCGAAATGTCGATGATGCAGTGTGCAATCGGTGCACAGGCACCGCTTGCGAAATGGATGGGCGAGCATCCGATCTATCACGCCAACTGGCGCCTCGAGCGCTACAAATGCGTGCCGGGTCACTACGAGATCAAGGGCCACGCCTAAGGCCCCGCAAAACTACTGATACCAAGACGACCGAGGAAACGCCCCGGGGGCCGCCTTTCTCCCC
>NZ_JBFUES010001484.1:0-1257 GCF_056403875.1 Bradyrhizobium sp. P2_E8 | reverse complement strand
GGCCGTCACCGTCCACACGGGTCAGCACGATGCCGGTGAGGCCGACGCGCTGATCGAACGCGCGCGCAAGGTTGACCGCGTCCTGGCCGGTGAGGCTGTCGGCGACCAGCAGCACTTCATGCGGATTGGCGGCGGCTTTGATCGCAGCCGCTTCCGCCATCATCTCTTCGTCGAGCGTGGTACGGCCGGCGGTGTCGAGCAGTACGATGTCGTAGCCGCCGAGCTTGCCGGCTTCGAGTGCGCGCTTCGCAATCTGCGGCGGCTGCTGGCCCGCCACGATCGGCAAGGTCGGAATGTCGAGGTCGCGGCCGAGCACGGCCAGCTGCTCCATCGCCGCCGGGCGGTAGACGTCGAGCGAAGCCATCAGCACCTTGCGCTTGTCGCGCTGGACCAGGCGGCGGGCGAGCTTCGCGGTGGTGGTGGTTTTACCGGAGCCTTGCAGGCCGACCATCATGATCGGCACCGGCGGCACGGAATTGACGTCGWTGGTCTGGCTTTCGGCGCCGAGCGTGTTGATCAGTTCGTCATGGACGATCTTGACCACCATCTGGCCGGGCGTGACCGACTTGACGACGGTGGCGCCGATCGCCTGCTCGCGGACGCGCTCGGTGAAGCTGCGCACCACCTCTAGCGCGACGTCGGCCTCCAGCAGCGCGCGGCGCACCTCGCGCATCGCGGCGTCGACGTCCTTTTCGGTCAGCGCACCGCGCCCCGTCAGACGATCGAGAATGCCACCAAGCCGTTCCGACAGATTGTCGAACAATGCCGTTGTCCTGTTGCTGTCTTCCCGACGGGAAGAGCGCTCCGTTACTCATTGCTGTCATGCCCCGCGAAGGCGGGGCATCCAGTACGCCGCGGCTCCTCGGTTCCAGCCGAGCCGTCTCGGAGCACTGGATCCCCCGCCTTCGCGGGGGATGACCACCCTCTCGTTCCTGGCCAAAGCCAGGATGCGATCTTCCAAACACCTTTGCGCCCGAGGGCGCATAGCGCTGTCGGGCGTTGACCTCTGGCCTCCGGGGCCAGTCGGCGGGTCGAAAAGAAAGCCTTTCCGAGAAAGTGGCGGGGTTAAACGCCGCTCCCGCCCAAAAGTCAAGGAAAGTTAGGGGGCCGGGGCCTGTTTGGGAAGGCAAGGCTTTGAAAACACGTCCTTTCCGGCGGTGGGTTCCTTTTCCTCTGCCTCCCGCCCATATAGGCGGTGATGCCTCACCGTCCGCACCATCCCTAGAAGTCCGCCTGTGCCGGTCACCCGCCGCCGCA
>NZ_JBFUES010001483.1:0-1259 GCF_056403875.1 Bradyrhizobium sp. P2_E8 | reverse complement strand
TGGCAAGGCCGTAATTGCCGATCGCGCGATGGGTGAGCTCGGTGATACTCTGAAATATCTCGGTGCCGCGGATCTTGAAAAGCGAGGCCGCCGGCCCAGGATCTATGCCGCGCGCCATCTGGGCGACGACGCGCAGCTCCGTCGCCTCCAGCGCCAGCACGTCGAGCTCGATGCGGGCAATGTCCCGCACAAATTCGAGATGCGCGGGATCGTCGGCCGGTATCTCCGCCTTCACGATCTGCTTCAGCTTGTTGATGTAGCGGGTGGACCGGCCGATCCCGGCCATGCCGGTGCGCTCGTTGCCGAGCAGGAACTTGGCGTAGGTCCAGCCCCTGTTCTCCTCGCCGACCAGGTTCTCGACGGGCACGCGGACGTTTTCGAGGAAGACGTCGTTGACCTCATGGCTGCCGTCGATCGTGATGATCGGCCGCACGATGACGCCGGGCGACTTCATGTCGATCAGCAGAAAGGAGATGCCGGATTGTGGCTTCGCGTTCGGATCGGTGCGCACGAGGCAGAATATCCAGTCGGCATGCTGCGCCAGCGTGGTCCAGGTCTTGTGACCGTTGACGATGTAGTGGTCGCCCTCCCGCACCGCCTTGGTCCTGACGGTCGCGAGGTCCGAGCCCGAGCCTGGCTCCGAATAGCCTTGGCACCACCAATCCTCGCCGGACAGAATCCGCGGCAGAAATTTCTTCTTCTGCGCCTCGTTGCCAAAGGTGTAGATGACCGGTCCGACCATGGTGACGCTAAACGCCAGCGGCGGCAGGGTCCCGGCACGGGACGTCTCCTGCTCGAAGATGAAGCGCTGCGTGACGGACCAGCCCGGGCCGCCATATTCCTTAGGCCACAGCGGCGCGATCCAGCCCTTCCTGTAGAGAATGCGATGCCAGAGCAGCGACTGCTCCTTGGTCAGATCGGTCTCGGGGTTCGGAACGCGCATTTCCGCGGGATAATTCGCCGCGATGAAGGCGCGCACTTCATCGCGGAAAGCGGCGTCCTCAGGCGAAAGCGCGAGCTCCATCGCATCAATCTCCTTACCACTTCTCGCCGAACGGACGGATCTCCAGTTCGAACGTCCAAGCGCTTTGCGGCTGCTGGTACAGCTGCCAATAGGATGCAGCGACGGATGAAGGCGGCATCAGAAGGTCGGGATTGTCGAGCGCATTCGGGCCCAGCGCCTCGAGCCGGCGCTGCCGCACCCATTCCGTATCGACGCCAGAATCGATGATGAGATGGGCGACGTGGATGTTCTTCGG
>NZ_JBFUES010001482.1:0-1261 GCF_056403875.1 Bradyrhizobium sp. P2_E8 | reverse complement strand
CTACCGCGCCGGCCCAGAGCAATGCGCCGTCGGAGCGCGTGCAATATCTCGCCGGCTCGCAAGCCTTCGGCACCATGATCACTGCGCCCGCGCAGGCGCGCGACGACGCAAAGCCAGAGACAAGGCCCGACGACACGCAGGCCACTCAGGCGAACGCCGCACCGCCTGCGCCGCAGCCATCGCAAGCGGCCGCAGTCGAGCCGGCGAAGCCGGCACCGCCATCGCAAGCCGCAAAGCCCGTCGAGCAGCAGGCTTCGACAGAGCCGCCCCCGTCACCCGACAACGCTTATGCCAAGGCGAGGGATTCTGACGTGAAGCGCGCCGCGTCCGAACGGCGCCGGATGGATCGCCGCGAGCGTTGGTCCGAGCGACACCGCTATGACTCCCGCGATCCACGCGACATGCGCGACCGGACCGATTGGGACGACGTGGCCCGCAACATTCGCGAAGACTCACACGCGCGCGATTACGCGGGCCGACCGCGTGGCGGCTTCCCRCAGATCAGGCTGTTCGGCCCCGACGATGACTAGCGCCTAACCCAGGATCGCGGCCGCTGCGCTCTCGGCAATCAGGATCGTCGGCGTCTGGATGTTGCCGGAGACCATGATCGGGATCACCGAGGCGTCGGCGATATGCAAGCCGTCAATGCCGCGCACCTGCAACCGCTGCGGATCGACGACGGCGAGATCGTCCGTGCCCATCCGGCAGGTCGAGGCGGCGTGATAGAGCGTGGTGCAATGGCCGCGGATATAGTCGGCGATCTCCGCATCGCTCGCGGCTTCCGCGCTCGGCGTGACCTCGCCCTCGATCATCTCCTTCAGCGGCGATTGCGCGGCGATGCGGCGGTTGATGCGCACGCCTTCGATCATGGTCGCGATGTCGCTGCCGCTCGCATCCGACGCGAAATAGCAGGGGTCGATCGCGGGATGCTCGATCGGATCGGCCGAACGCAGCGTGATCCGGCCGCGGCTGTTCGGCCGCTGCAACGTCGCATGCAGGGTGATGCCCGGCCTGGACGACAGGAAGCGGACATAGTCGCGGTGCGGGCTGATCGCGCCGTAGAGCTGGAGGTCGGGCTCGACATCGGGGCGGCTACGCACATGCGCGCCGGCGGCGACCCAGGGCGAGCTGCGCGGACCGCTGCGGCTGGTTTCCCACTCGGCAAGGCTCGCGGCCAGGCTTTCCTCCGTCCAGGCGCCGACGCCGATCTTCTCCTTCGTGTAGAAGGTGATGGGAATGTTGATGTGGTCCTGGAGATCCC
>NZ_JBFUES010001481.1:0-1261 GCF_056403875.1 Bradyrhizobium sp. P2_E8 | reverse complement strand
GAAGAACAGATCGCCGGCGTCGGGCGCGACGAATTCCGCCACCAGCCGTCCCGACAGTTTCTGGTTCTCCCAGATCGTGCGCGCCGTGGCATCCTTCGGCACCGGCTCGAAAGGTCCGAGCTTGCCGACAGCGAGTTTGAGCGGATTGTTGTCGGGAAGTGCCTCGAACTCCTTCGTCTTGTCGAGCTGGGTCGGATACCTGCCCTTGCGCTTGTCCGCATCGTCCTCGAACGGAATGGTCGGATTCATCCGGCGCGGCAATTCGTCGGCCGGCATGACGTTGACGGCCTGCAGCGGAATGTCGCTCATTCCCTTCGTGCCGACGCGTACCACGGGCTGGAACCAGGCGGCGCCGAACTGACGGAGCGTCGGCAGGGCGAGGTAGTGAGGCGTGAAATAGGTCGTGAAGCCGTTTGTGCCGCTCATGATGGTGCGGTCGAACCAGGGATCCTCGATCTCGACCCAGACGCGGTATTTGCGGCCCTTCTCGACCGCGAGGCCGCTCCACCAGCAAAATTCCTCCGTCGCGAAACGGCCGCGCGCATCGACCGGCTCGTCGGGCACGGGCGTCCCTGCCTCCGGCCCGGGCGTCGTGCAGATATTGCCGGTCGCAACGCGCGCCGTGAAGACGCTGGTCGCTCCAATCAGCAGTGCGGAATAGAAGATGATGAACAGGAAGGCGCCGGGCAGCACGAACCTGGCGAAAATCCAGCGGGCCGGCCCCGCATTCAGCCGCATCCACCGGGCGAAGCGGAGCAGCTTGCCGGGCTCATCGACATTCTGCCGGCTTGCCATGCGACGTGGCCTGCTCCAGGCCAGCCGCGCGCGTTCCTGGATGGTGTCGCGCAGCACCGAGTTCCTGCGCCAGATCAGGTACGTGATGGCCAGGACGATCGAGGTGACGAACGGGTAATACAGCGTGATGTCGAGCCACGGCGCCGCATAGGATGGCAGGACGTTCCTGACCAGATTGGCGAGCGGACCCAGCACGCCGCCAACGAGCCAGTCGATGGTGGCGATGACGTGCAGCACCACCGTGCCTTGCAGGCCGTGGTCCTTCGACACCCCGATCAGGCTGCGGKCGATCCACGGCCAGATCGCGATCACGCCGACCATGACCAGCAGCGAGAAATAGGCGACGCGCCGCCACCACACGGTGTCGCGCGTGAGTCTGGCCATTTCGGCGCTGGGCGTGTTCATGCGCGTGAAGTCCTCGGCCTCCTTCTCGCGCCGCGGGCCCTTGGCTTTCGCGAGATAGGCC
>NZ_JBFUES010001480.1:0-1265 GCF_056403875.1 Bradyrhizobium sp. P2_E8 | reverse complement strand
GCTCAACGAGGCGCTGAAGACCCCGTCCCCCGCCATCGAGAACAAGGGCAACATCGATCTGGTCGGCAAGTATTACGACAAGCTGGTCGCAGCGCTCGGCGACGACCAGAACTGAGCCGCCAGACGAAGCCTCCGCCGGCGGCACCTCTGCCTCTCGACGGATTGCGCGAGGCCGGCCACACTCACCGCTGCCATGTCGCCCGGCCCCGGCTTCGCCAAGAGGCGTCGCCGGGCGATGACAAATGGACACGCGGAGTCTGGGAGGCCACCAACAATGAAAAACACCCCGTTCGATCTCACCGGAAAGGTCGCAATCGTCACCGGCTCGAGCCGCGGCATCGGCCGCTCCTCGGCCGAGCTGCTGGCGAAACTCGGCGCCTAGGTCGTGGTCTCCTCGCGCAAGGCGGAGGCCTGCAAGGAGGTCGCCGACGGCATCAATGCGGCCGGCGGTGACGCCATCGTCATCCCCTGCAACATCGCGCGCAAGGCCGAGGTCGAGGCGCTGATCGCGGGCGCAACCAAGCATTACGGCAAGATCGACATCCTCGTCTGCAACGCAGCCGTCAATCCCTACTACGGTCCGCTGCTCGACATCACCGACGAGGCCTTCGACAAGATCATGGGCTCGAACGTGAAGAGCAACATCTGGCTCTCCGCGCTCGCGATCCCGCAGATGGCGGAGCGGGGCAACGGCTCGGTGATCATCATCTCCTCGATCGGCGGCTTGCGCGGCTCCACCGTGATCGGCGCCTACGGCATCTCGAAGGCCGCCGACTTCGCCCTGTGCCGCTCGCTCGCCGGCGAATGGGGCCCGAAGGGCGTGCGCGTCAATTGCATCGCGCCCGGCCTCGTCAAGACCGACTTCGCCCGCGCGCTGTGGGAAGACGAAGCCATGTTGAAGCGCCGCACCGCCACCACGCCGCTGCGCCGSATCGGCGAGCCCGACGAGATCGCAGGCGCGGTGGCCTACCTCGCCTCCGATGCGTCGAGCTTCATGACCGGCCAGACCATCGTCATCGACGGCGGCGTCACCACCGCGGCGGTGTAGCCGTCACTTGTCCCGGCGTGCGCCGTCGCGCTCGGCGAGCGCGCTTTCAATGGCGCGCACGACGATCAGAGCCGATCGCTCGTCGAGATGCACACCATCGGCCCAGCGCAATTCGCCCCGCGGCGGATTGATCGGTAACCACGGCGACTGATCCGGAAAAGCCGCCTGGACGATCGCCTTGCTCATGGTGACGAGGCGGGAGTCCTCGATCCCGGCC
>NZ_JBFUES010001479.1:0-1267 GCF_056403875.1 Bradyrhizobium sp. P2_E8 | reverse complement strand
GCCCGGCGGCGGCGCCCGGCCCGGCGGCGGGGGAACCTGTTCTCCAATCCCGCGTCTAATCAAAGACTTGCCGCGGCAGCCCGGGCGGCGCGGCATCCCGCTTTGGGACAACGCTGCCGTAGTCCGGGCCGCTGCCATCTGCTATCGATTGGAGGCATAGCCCCCGTGGAATTTCCGATGCGCCCTTTGCCCCGTGCCGTTGTTCGAAGCCTGTTTCCCGCAGCCATCGCCGGAGTGCTCGTCTTCGGCCAATATCCGGCCGGAGCCGCCGATGACGACGCGCCCAAGGGGCCGGCCGTCACGGTGCTGAAAGTCGCAAAATCCTGCTTCTCCGACATCGTCGAGGCCACCGGCACGATCATCGCGCGCGAGGAAACGTCCGTGCGGCCCGAGCGTCCCGGCCTGAAGGTGACGGAAGTGCTGGCGGAGGCCGGCGAGACCACCACCGCCGGCCAGGTGCTGGCGCGCCTCGCGCTGCCCGAGGGCGGCACGCTTCAGGTCACCGCGCCAGTGGCGGGCGTGATCGCCACCTCGACCGCGCAGATCGGCAACCTCGCCTCGGCCAAGGGCGAGGCGCTGTTCACGATCGTGGCGCGCAGCGAATACGATCTCGTCGGCCTCGTGGCGACGACCGACGTGCGCAAGCTCGCAGTCGGTCAGCAGGCGACCGTGCGGATCGCGGGCGCCGGCGACATCGACGGCAAGGTGCGCCGCATCGGGCCGACCATCGAGCCGAACATCCAGCAGGGCATGGTCTATATCGGCATCTCCTCGCAGAAGCGGCTGCTGCTGAACGCGAGCGGGCGCGCGCTGATCAAGACCGGGCAGAGCTGCAACGTCGCGGTGCCGCTGACCTCCGTGCAATATTCGTCCGCCGGCACCGTGGTGCAGGTGATCCGCCGCAACCGCGTCGAGACCAAGCGCGTCGAGATCGGTCTGATGTCGGGCGGCAATATCGAGGTCCGCGACGGCCTCAACGAAGGCGATGTCGTCGTCGCCCGCGCCGGCGCACTCCTGCGCGAAGGCGATCCGGTGCGCCCGGTGATGGCCGCGGAAGCGGCGAAGTAGGTCTCGCCTCAACCGTCATTGCGAGGAGCGAAGCGACGAAAGTGCGAAGCCATTTTGCGCTGGTGCGACGAAGCAATCCAGAATCTTTCCGCGGAAGGATTCTGGATTGCTTCGCTGCGCTCGCAATGACGATGTGGGGGTAGATGTGCGTTACACACGCATATCGTAGGGTGGATTAGCCGAAGGCGTAATCCACCTC
>NZ_JBFUES010001478.1:0-1272 GCF_056403875.1 Bradyrhizobium sp. P2_E8 | reverse complement strand
GAGTGAAGCACACCGACCTTGATGGTGTCGTCCGCGGCCTTCGCGCCGGAAATTGAGGCCAGACCGAGCATCAGTCCGGCGGTCGCAGCGAGCACGCCGCGGCGGCTAAATGACGCCGCTATATCGTGAGTGGATTTGGTAAGCATTTGTGTATCATCTCCCTGACGCAGACGTGAAAACGCTGCGAAACGGCCCCACGGCCGCCTGCGGTTAACGGAATCGCAAGAACCATGCCATGGGCTGGACACACACCAAGCCATTGGTTTTATTCGAAAAACTGGCAAAAATCGAAATTTAGCCGCAGTCTGATTGCTCAAGACTTGAGCAAATAAATTGTATGCTAATGTGGCAGACAGTACATTTTTTGAGCAAAACGATACCTCTGTCTAAATTTCCGGCATAACTATTTTTGCACCGCAAACGCCGTTTCGGGCCAACCTGCCTTGAAAGCGCCCGCTCAATGTTCCATATGGACGGTCGAGACTTCTTGCGAATCAAGGGGTCGTTGCGAGCCGCGTGTTCTTAAGCCCTCTACGGGCGTCTGGCTTGCCCCATATCTCCCAAGCCATCCGACACCCCAAACACGCAGGTGTCTTCTCGACACCCGTTTGCGCGCGCCGCGCTGAATGCGCCGGGCGCCCGCCTTTGACATGGAAAGAACCCATCTTTTGACTTCGTTTCAGGACTTCGGCCTCGCCGAACCGATCGCGCGTGCTCTCTCCGAAGAGAACTACGTCACCCCCACCCCCATCCAGGCCCAGACCATTCCGACCGCGCTGACCGGCCGCGACGTCGTCGGCATCGCCCAGACCGGCACCGGCAAGACCGCGTCCTTCGCGCTGCCGATCCTGCACCGCCTGCTCGAACACCGCATCAAGCCGCAGCCGAAGACCACCCGCGTCCTGGTCCTGTCGCCCACCCGCGAGCTGTCTGGCCAGATCCTCGACAGCTTCAACGCCTATGGCCGCCACATCCGCCTGTCCTCGACGCTCGCCATCGGCGGCGTGCCGATGGGCCGTCAGGTCCGCTCGCTGATGCAGGGCGTCGAAGTGCTGGTCGCCACCCCCGGCCGCCTGCTCGACCTCGTGCAGAGCAACGGGCTGAAGCTTGGCAGCGTCGAATTCCTCGTGCTCGACGAGGCCGACCGCATGCTCGACATGGGCTTCATCAACGACATCCGGAAGATCGTCGCCAAGCTGCCGATCAAGCGGCAGACGCTGTTCTTCTCGGCCACCATGCCCAAGGACATCGCCGAGCTCGCCGACTCCATGC
>NZ_JBFUES010001477.1:0-1276 GCF_056403875.1 Bradyrhizobium sp. P2_E8 | reverse complement strand
TCTATTTGGCACGTGGCATGGTCCGCCTCGAAAGCGGACGATCCGGCCGCACCATCGTGCGGTTTAACACCTATGAGCGCGTCGTGCACTGGATGACCGCGACCTGCTTCGTGATCCTGGCGATCTCGGGACTGAACATCACGTTCGGGCGGCCGCTGCTGCTTCCGCTGATCGGATTTGACGCCTTCTCCGAATGGTCGCAATGGGCGAAATTCGCGCACAATTACCTGAGCTTTCCCTTCACGATTGGCGTCGTGCTGATCTTTCTGATGTGGATCGGCGGCAATATCCCCAACAAGCTGGATCTGGAGTGGATCAAGCGCGGAGGCGGCCTGATCGGTCACGATCATCCGCCGGCTCGCCGCTTCAACGCGGGGCAAAAGGGGATCTACTGGATTGTTGTGATCGGCGGTGGCCTCGTCGCCGTGACCGGGTATCAGCTCATGTTCCCATTCTATGTGTCGGGAATCGAGGGCATGCAGATTGCCCAGATCGTTCACTCCGTCGTGGCCGTGCTGTTCATCGCCGCGATGCTCGCTCACATCTACATCGGCACAATCGGGATGGAGGGGGCTTTCGAGGCGATGGGATCGGGTGAGGTGGATGTCAACTGGGCGCGCGAGCACCATAGCCTGTGGCTCGACCAGGAGTTGGCACGGAGCGGCCCGAACGATTCTCAGCCGCGGCCTCGCCATGCTGCGTCCGCGGCCGAATAGAGCGGAGCATTGCTTAAAGACGCACGCCCGTCGTCGCAAACGCTTCTGCGACGGGTTGCTGTACGCTGTCGAGCACGGCAACTCCAGCCACCGTGATGACGATCGTCGCAACACAGGCAAGGATGAAAGCCTTCATCGCGATCCCTCCTCGCGACCGTTATACAGGACTTCTGGCCGCTAATAAACGCTGCGCTTGGGCAGGTCGATGCGGCCGCAGCTAGATGCTGGATGCGGAGCCGGTGTTTCGGCTCTCCGCAGCTCGTTCGAGATCCCATGCCCGCTGCAGTCGCTCGGCACTTGTCGACTTCAATATGCCGGCCCAGGCGTTACCGAGTGTCTTGATGCCTTCGTGCAGACTGGAAGCATTCCCGACCGACCAATCAGGCAAGCCCATGGGGACGCTGATCGACCAGGCCCAGCTGTCTCCGGACCGATGGACGTTGCCGATCACATGCCCCTCATAGATGACGACGTAGTGGTCCTTGACGTCCGGCCACCGAAGCTTCGCGTTGAGAGAAATAGATTGTTTCATGAACAATGCTTGTGTCGCAGGGCTAGCG
>NZ_JBFUES010001476.1:0-1277 GCF_056403875.1 Bradyrhizobium sp. P2_E8 | reverse complement strand
CTTCGCAGGTCTTGCGGACGTCTTCCGTGAAGAGCGCGCATTCCTCGATGCGCCTGAAGATCTTCCGTCCCTCTTCACGATACCCCGCCGCCGTTTCGCGCATGAAGGCAATGGCATCGTGGACCTGGGCCGTCAGCGCCTCRCATTTTTGCGCGGCGTCGATCAACTCGGCGCCCATGGCCTCGATCTCTTTTGCAGCGGATTCATAGTCGCGAACGACCGCCTCCGCACTGAGCGCGCCGACGCGCGTGACCCCCTCGGTGTGCTCGACGTAATCAGGTAGAGCAATTGAAGCGATCGAGCTTCCCGTGCGAACCGATGCAATGTCCGCCTCGAGTTGGACCAGGTTCACACCTTCCCGTCTGTGCAATTGTTCAACACTTGCCATGATCGTCCCTCCCAATACATGACCCCGAACCCCAAACGGCGCCCAGTGTATTCCGTGGGTAAGCGGCGTCCTAACCCGATATGTCGTTGACAGCCTCAGCTCTGCCATTTTTTGCCAATTGCCGGCGCCGCACGCAGCGATGAGGGATGTCATCAGTGTTCAACCTCCCCTAGTTGCGGCGCGCGAAGCTGATAGGTTTCGCAAGAACCCGCCTCCTCCCGCAGCAAATGAGAGCAAGCCCATGACGACAGTGCACCGCATCGCCGCTTTCTCGGACGGCAACACCGGCGGCAATCCCGCCGGCGTCTGGATCGGCGACGCAATGCCGGATGCATCGCGGATGCAGGCGATCGCGGCGGAGGTCGGCTTCTCCGAGACGGCCTTTGCGGCGCCCGAAGGCGACGCCTGGCGCGTCCGGTACTTCTCGCCCGCGATGGAGGTGCCGTTCTGCGGCCACGCGACGATCGCCCTGGGCGCGGCCCTTGCGCACCGGCACGGCGACCGCAGCTTCGAGCTGCATCTGAACGATGCCGTCATCTCCGTGTCGGGCCGCCGCGACGGCAACACCATTGCGGCGGCGCTGCAATCACCGCCGACGCACAGCGCGCCGCTCGAGCCCAGGCTGCGGGATGCCCTGCTGGACCTGTTCGGCTACGCGTCCTCCGATCTCGACCCGAAAATTCCCCCTGCGAAAATTCACGGCGGCGCCGATCATGCCGTGCTTGCGCTGGCATCGCGCGCGGCGCTCGCGCGCATGGCCTATGATTTCGAGCGGGGCCGCTCCCTCATGGAGAAGGCGGGGCTGGTCACCGTCGCGCTCGTGACCGTGGCGACGCCGCGACTGTTCGATGTCCGCAACGCCTTTGCCGCCGGCGGTGTCGTCGAGGAT
>NZ_JBFUES010001475.1:0-1283 GCF_056403875.1 Bradyrhizobium sp. P2_E8 | reverse complement strand
TCCGTGAAGTCCGGAGAGCGGCGCTGCATGCTGATGTTGTCGATGTTGCCGTCGTGCTCGGCGATCACGGTCGCGATCTGCGCGAGCGCGCCGGGCTCGTTGACGTTCTCGACCCTGATGCGGGCCGGGAAGCGCTGCGGCGCGGTGTCCTCGATGTCCCAGCGCACGTCGAGCCAGCGCTCCGGCTCCTCCTCGAAGTCCTTCAGCGCCGGCGCCTGGATCGGATAGATGGTGATGCCCTCGCCCGGCGTGACGATGCCGACGATGCGGTCGCCGGGCACCGCGCCGCCGTTCGGCGCGAACTTCACCGGCAGGTCGGAATTGATGCCGCGGMTCGGGATCGCGACCGGGCTGCGCGGCGGCTCGGAGGCCACCTTCTCCTTGAGCTTGGCGGCGAGCCCCTTCTTGATGCCGTAGCGGGCGACGCGCTCCTCCTTGTAGTCGGGATACATCGCGCGCGCGACGTGGGAGGCCTTGATCTCGCCGCGCCCCACGGCCGCCATGACGTCCTCGATCGAGGTGCGCGCAAGCCGCGGCAGCGCGCCCTTGAGCTTGTCGTCGGCGTAGTCGATCTTGGCGCGCTCGAACAGACGCTCGACGATGCGCCGGCCGAGACCGACATATTGGTCGCGCACGGCGGTGCGCGTAGCGCGGCGGATCGCGGCGCGCGCCTTGCCGGTGACCGCGAGCGTTTCCCAGGCCGAAGGCGGCGCCGATTGCGCTTCCGAGGTCAGCACCTCGACCTCGTCGCCGTTCTGCAACTCCGACGACAGCGGCGAGAACTTGCCGTTGATCTTGCAGCCCACTGCGCTGTTGCCGACGTCGGTATGCACCGCATAGGCGAAGTCGATCACGTTGGCATGACGCGGCAGCGCGATCAGCTTGCCCTTCGGGGTGAAGCAGAACACCTGGTCGTGGAACAGCTCGAGCTTGGTGTGCTCGAGGAATTCCTCGGGGTTGGCACTCTCCGAGAGGATTCCGACGGTGTGGCGCAGCCAGGCGAACGCGTTGGATTCGCGCTTGAGGAACTCGGTCGGCGAGCCCGCGCCTTCCTTGTAGAACACGTGCGCGGCGATTCCGCGCTCGGCGATCTGGTCCATCGCCTCGGTGCGGATCTGGAGCTCGGCGCGCTGGTTGCCCGGACCGATCACGGTGGTGTGGATCGAGCGGTAGTCGTTCTGCTTCGGCGTCGAGATGTAGTCCTTGAAACGCCCCGGCACGACCGGCCAGGTGGTGTGGACGATGCCGAGCGCGCGGTAGCAGGCCTCGACGTCGTTCACGAC
>NZ_JBFUES010001474.1:0-1283 GCF_056403875.1 Bradyrhizobium sp. P2_E8 | reverse complement strand
GACGGGTGAAGACCGGATTTCACTTCGCACCCAGCTTTAAGGGCTGGCTTGCGGAACGGGTCTGGTTCGGACCTCGACACGCCGTGGGCTCTAACGGGCTCCCGGAGGGCAGGCTTTGAATTGTCGTCTTGCCCGGCGTGTCCGAAGGGTTTGCCCCCTGAGGTTCAGGTTTGGGCGGGACGATGGGTGCAACCCGGCGGTCCCGCTTTCGCGATGACCGCCAACCGGAAAGAGCTTGCTGTGGAACGAGCGGCAAAAAAAGAAGCGGTCGAACAGCTCAATGGGGTCTTCAAGACCACGAGCGTCGCGGTCGTTGCTCAATATTCCGGCCTCACCGTCGCCCAGATGCAGAAGCTGCGCCAGCAGATGAAGCAGGCGGGTGCCTCGGTGAAGGTCTCGAAGAACCGTCTCGCCAAAATTGCTCTTGAAGGCACTGACGTCGTTGCCATCGGCCCCATGCTGAAGGGACCGACCGTGATCGCCACTTCGAACGATCCGGTAGCGGCGCCAAAGGTCGCCATCGAATTCGCCAAGGCGAACGAAAAGTTCGTCATCGTCGGCGGCTCGATGGGGAAGACCGTCCTGAATGTCGACGGCGTGAAGGCGCTTGCCTCGCTGCCGTCGCTTGATGAACTGCGCGGCAAGATCGTCGGCCTGCTTGTGGCCCCGGCGACCAAGCTCGCTCAGCTCGCCAACGCGCCCGCGGGCAAGCTCGCGCGTGTCATCCAGGCTCATGCCTCAAAGGGCGAAGCGGCCTGACGCCCTTCGCAAAACTCAAACCCGAACCAGACTTACACGTAAGGAAACTGAACAATGGCTGACTTGCAGAAGATCGTTGACGACCTCTCGAGCCTCACCGTGCTCGAAGCCGCCGAACTCGCGAAGCTCCTCGAAGAGAAGTGGGGCGTTTCGGCTGCCGCGGCTGTCGCCGTGGCCGGCCCGGCTGGTGGTGGCGCTGCCGCCGCTCCGGTGGAAGAGAAGACCGAGTTCACGGTCGTTCTCGCCAGCGCCGGCGACAAGAAGATCGAGGTCATCAAGGAAGTCCGCGCCATCACCGGTCTCGGCCTGAAGGAAGCAAAGGACCTCGTCGAGGGTGCTCCGAAGCCGGTCAAGGAAGGCGTGAACAAGGAAGAAGCCGACAAGATCAAGGCCCAGCTCGAGAAGGCTGGCGCGAAGGTCGAGCTCAAGTAAGCGCAAGCTTGCTGGCACGAGATCCCGGGCGAGCGTCAAGCGAGGCCCGGGATCTTGGTCCACCTTTGCGAGGGCGGGCCAGATGCAAAAGG
>NZ_JBFUES010001473.1:0-1286 GCF_056403875.1 Bradyrhizobium sp. P2_E8 | reverse complement strand
GGTCTGCCCGCTGGTGTGCGATCACGGCTTCAAGGCCGACGGTGATGCTTGCGTGAAGATCACCTGCCGCGCCGGCTATCGCATCAATGACGACAATGAATGCGAGAAGGTGCAGGACAAGAAGCCGGTCGCGGCCCGCGAGGATGCCAAGAAGCGGGACACGGAGCGGAAGCAAACTGAAGCTGCACCAGCAAAGCCGCAGGCTTCGGGCCAGATGTATTGCGGGCCGGCCGGATGCCGACCCGTAGCCAAAGGGTGTCACCTGGATACCCAGCCTCGCAATGGCAATATCATTACTTCGCCTCGCGAAATCTGCAATTGAGCGGCCGTCGGAGGCTGCTTCGTGACTTGGGGCTGCAATGAGCGCGCTTCGTTTTCTCTTGTTGATTCTTGCCGTTGGGCTCGGCTGCGGTCCCGCAATGGCCGAGAAGCGCGTCGCGCTCGTGATGGGCAACTCGGCCTACAAGAACGTGGCGAGGCTCGCGAACCCCGCGAACGATGCCGCGCTGGTCGGCGGCATGTTCAGGAAGGCCGGCTTCGATACGGTCGACGTCAAGCTCGACCTGAACGTGGTCGACATGCGCAAGGCGCTGCGCGAATTCGGCAGCAAGGCCCGCGAGGCCGATGTCGCGGTCATCTACTACGCCGGCCATGGCATCGAGCTTGACGGCACCAACTACCTGATCCCGACMGATGCCGCCTTGGAGACCGATACCGATGTTCTCGACGAGGCGTTCCCGCTCGACAGGGTGCTGTTTGCCATCGAGCCGGCCAAGCAACTGCGCCTCGTCATCCTGGAYGCCTGCCGCGACAATCCSTTCGCCAAGACCATGAAGCGCACGGTGGCCTCAAGGGCCATCGGCCGCGGCCTYGCCAAGGTCGAGCCGACCAGCCCGAACACCATGGTTGCCTTCGCGGCCAAGGCGGGCTCSACCGCCTCGGACGGCGACGCCAAGAACAGCCCGTTTGCCACCGCTCTCGTCGAACGCCTGCCGATGCCGGGSCTCGATCTGCGCAAGGCSTTCGGCTTCGTMCGCGACGACGTCCTGAAGAACACCGGCTACAAGCAGGAGCCCTATGTCTATGGYTCGCTCGGCGGCGACGACGTGCCGCTGGTCGCAGCGAARCCTGTGGTYACCGCGCCGCAAGGGCCGACGGCAAACCCTCAGGACGGGATCCGCCGGGACTATGAGCTTGCCCTGCAGACAGGAAACCGGGACGGATGGGAAGCATTCCTCCAGGCTTATCCACCGGGACGGATGGGAAGCATTCCTCCAGGCTTATCC
>NZ_JBFUES010001472.1:0-1287 GCF_056403875.1 Bradyrhizobium sp. P2_E8 | reverse complement strand
CTGATGCACGCCGACAGCAAGGATCTCGCCCGGATCAGGGCGGTGGCGGACTACATCGGCGAGATCGTGGAGCGCGAGCGGGGGCTATTTGCGGGGCGGCAAACACCGCTCCCGTAGGGTGGGTTAGCCGAAGGCGTAACCCACCACTTCTGTCTCGGCAGATAAACACAGTGGTGGGTTACGCCCAGCGACCGCGCTTCGCGCAGCCGCAAGGCTAACCCACCCTACGCATTCAACGGCATCTCGCTAATTCTGCTTCGGCTTCTTCGCCGCCACCTTCGGCTCACGCTTCGCGCCGTCCAGCGCGCTATCCCTTCCCGCCTTCAGCACCTCGTCCGACAGCTCGCTGGAGCCGGCGATGCGCGCCAGCAGCATGGTGCCGGCCATCGTCGCCAGCGTCGCGATCGCCTGCTTGCGCGCGGCCTTGCGCGGCAGGTTCGGGATGTAGTCGGTCATCATCTCGATCATCTCGTCGAGCTTGCCGGCGAAGGCTTTTCGCGTCTTCGGGCTCTCGCGGGCGATCTCTGCGCCCAGCGCAGGAATCGAGCAGCCATGGCCGGGATTGTCGCGATGCAGCGCGGAGAGATAGGCCTCGGCGATCAGCGCCAGCCGTTTCTCGGGAGAGACCTCGCCGCTGATCTTGCGCCAGTGCTCCATCGAGCGGTCCATGGCGTAGCCAAAGGCCTCGATCACCAGCGCCTCGCGGGAATCGAAATGCGCGTAGAAGCCGCCGTGGGTCAGGCCCGCCTCCTTCATGAGGTCGGCGACGCCGATGCCGTGCGCACCCTTTTCGCGCAGCCGCACGGAGGCCTTCTTCACGATGCGGTCGTGGGTTTCCTGCTTGTGTTCCCGGGAATAGCGCATGCGAGTCTCATTGAATGTCGGAGATCATCCCATAACACAGAAATGGACCAGACGGTGGATTAATTCACGTTAAGGTATTACCGATCATGGAAAAGGTTGCAGTTGCATGGACTGCGAGCGCGCCCTTGCCGTCGCGGACGAAACCCTCGGTGTAACTGGTCTGCCGTCCCAGCTTGACGACCTTGCCTTCGGCCGAGATCAGCCCGGACCGGACCGACAGCGGGCGCAGGAACGTCATTTTCAGATCGAGGGTCACGGACGACTGCCCGGCCTCCAGCCGGGTCGAAATGGCGCATCCCATGGCGGTGTCGATCAGCGCCGCGGCCGTCGCGCCATGCAGGAGGCCGATGGTATTCTCGAGATCCTCGCGCGGCTCCAATTCCATCACGATCCGGCCCGGCTCGACCACCGCCATGGTGAAGC
>NZ_JBFUES010001471.1:0-1289 GCF_056403875.1 Bradyrhizobium sp. P2_E8 | reverse complement strand
CGGTTGGCAAGCATCGGGATACGGCGCAAGAGCGGAAATTTGGCGAGCTGGCAGCCACAAATTGAGCGCTTAGCGAAGGAGCTGCCTCAGCTTGGGATTGTGCGGTGACCGTGCATTGAGTGTATTCGCCGCCGCCGGCCATGGCTCTAGGTCAACGCTTTGCTGGTTGACCTCACAGCCCCATTTCACCCTCACGCGCATGTGCAAACGCCCCCTGCCCCTTGTCGCATTTTGCTGCTATTCATCGCCCCCGCCCGAAACCAAAAACCCTCCATCCGTTCAAGGGAGCAACAACCATGCGATATCTCCACACCATGCTGCGCGTGCGCAATCTCGATGTGGCGCTGAAGTTTTACCAGGATGCGCTGGGGCTGAAGGAGGTGCGGCGGATCGAGAACGACAAGGGGCGCTTCACGCTCGTCTTCCTGTGCTCGGCTGACGATCTCGAGGCGCTGAAGAAGCAGCCCTCGAGCCGCGGCGCGCCGCTGGTCGAGCTCACCTACAATTGGGACGAGGAGAAGTATGGCGAGGACCGCTTCTTCGGCCATCTCGCCTATGAGGTCGACGACATCTACGCCACTTGCGAGAAGCTGATGAAGGCCGGTGTCACCATCAACCGTCCGCCGCGCGACGGCAACATGGCCTTCGTCCGCTCGCCCGATCTGCACTCGATCGAGCTGCTCCAGAAGGGCGAGCCGAAAGCGCCGCAGGAGCCGTGGTCGTCGATGCCGAACACCGGCCACTGGTAGGGCCTTTTCCATAGGAACAAGCCCTCGCCGCGCACGTTCACTCCTCGACAAATATGATTGGAGGAGGACGCAATGGGACGAGGATTGTTGTTGTGGATGCTGGGCGTGCCGATCCCGGTGATCATTCTGCTGTGGCTGTTCTTCGGCCACTGAGCACCTGGTTCAACCTGCAATGAAAGCTCTGCCATGGCGGAGCTTTTTGCATGAGGGGCGCGCCGCAATCGCCGTCGTCCGACACAGGAAATTCCGCTATCACCCGCACAACTGAGAACGCCGCGGGAGGAGCTTCATGCCTGACACCAAGCTGACGATCTGGGGCCGCGCCAATTCGGTCAACGTGCAGAAGGTGCTGTGGTGCCTCACCGAGCTCGGCCTGCCCTACGAGCGCATCGATGCCGGCATGCAATACGGCAAGACCCGCGAGGCCGAGTATCTCGCGATGAACCCGAATGCGCGGATCCCGACGCTGGTCGAGGGCGACTTCGTGCTGTGGGAATCGAATTCCATCATGCGCTATCTCTGCCTCGCGCATGGACGCGG
>NZ_JBFUES010001470.1:0-1294 GCF_056403875.1 Bradyrhizobium sp. P2_E8 | reverse complement strand
GCCTCATACAGGCCAATAAGTGCGGCCCGCTCCACGCGGAGGTGGCACGATGCGCAACGAGACGATCGCTATTCACGCCGGCTATGAGCCCGAGGCCACCACGCACGCGGTTGCCGTGCCGATCTACCAGACCGCGGCTTACGCATTCGACAGCGCCGATCACGGCGCGGCCCTTTTCAATCTCGAGGCCGAGGGTTTCCGTTACAGCCGCATCGCCAATCCGACCAGCGCGGTGCTGGAGAAGCGCATCAGCCAGCTCGAAGGCGGCGTCGGTGCGCTCGCGGTTGCGACCGGCCAGGCGGCGCTGCATTTCGCCTTCGTCAACGTCGCCGATCACGGCGGCAACATCGTGTCCGTACCGCAGCTCTACGGCACCACGCACACGCTGCTCTCGCACATTCTGCCGCGCCAGGGCATCACCGGCCGCTTCGCCGAGAGCGACAAGCCGGATGCAATCGAGAAGTTGATCGACGAGAACACCCGTGCGGTGTTCGCCGAGACCATCGGCAATCCCGCCGGCAATGTCTGCGACATCGAGGCTTTGGCGAAGATCGCGCACGCCCACGGCGTGCCGCTGATCGTCGACAACACGGTCGCAACGCCGATCCTGCTCAAGCCGTTCGACTACGGCGCCGACATCGCCGTGCATTCGCTGACCAAGTTCCTGGGCGGCCACGGCACCACGCTCGGCGGCGCCATCGTCGATTCCGGAAACTTCCCCTGGGCGAAATACGCCGACCGCTTTCCGGCCTACAACAAGCCGGACGCTTCCTATCACGGCCTCGTCTATGCCGAGCGTTTCGGCAGGACCGCCTATATCGAGCGCGCGCGCAGCGTCTATCAGCGCACCATGGGCTCGGTGCTGTCGCCCTTCAACGCCTTCCTGCTGCTCCAGGGCATCGAGACCGTGGCGCTGCGCATGGAGCGCCACGTCGAGAACGCGCGCAAGGTGGCCGAATTCCTCCGCACCGACCCGCGCGTCGCCTGGGTCAACTACACGGGCTTCCCGGACAGCCCCTACTACCCGCTGGTCCAGAAATACCTCGACGGCAACGCCTCCTCGCTGTTCACCTTCGGCATCAAGGGCGGCATGGAAGCCGGCAAGGCCTTCTACGATGCGCTGAAGTTGATCACGCGCCTCGTCAATATCGGCGACGCCAAATCGCTGGCCTGCCATCCGGCCTCGACCMCGCACCGGCAGATGTCGGCGGAGCAGCAGCGCGTCGCCGGCGTGCTGCCGGAGACGATCCGCCTGTCCATCGGCATCGAGCATGCCGCCGATATCATCGAGGAC
>NZ_JBFUES010001469.1:0-1294 GCF_056403875.1 Bradyrhizobium sp. P2_E8 | reverse complement strand
GGCGATGTATCGCGAGCGTGCGGTGGCGTGAGGGGCCGGAAGGCCGTGCGCCGCAGACGTTGAGATCAGCGAAGGAGCGATGGCCACGCCCTTCGCGCAACACGGGCCAGGGAGAGGAGACGTCAATGTCGAAATCGTTCAGGGCGTTCGGCCTTGCGGTGAGCGCAGTCGTGCTCACGCATCTGCCGGCCGCAGCGCAAACCAAGGTCACCAACGAGGGCATCTCAGCATCCGAGATCGTCATCGGCACTCACCAGGATCTGTCGGGTCCGATCAAGGGCTGGGGCGTCCCGGTCGCAAACGGCATGAAGATGGCGACCGAGGAGATCAATGCGTCCGGCGGGATCAACGGCCGCAAGATCAAGCTGGTCGTCGAGGATAGCGGCTACGATCCGAAAAAGGCGGTGCTGGCGTCGCAAAAGCTGATCGAGCGCGACAAGATCTTCGCAATGGTGGGACCAATGGGATCGCCGACCGTGCTCGCCGCGCAGGACATCCTGCTCGACGCCGGCGTGCTTCAGCTCTTCCCGCTGACGGCGGCGGAGTTCACCTTCAAGTTCGATCCGGCCAAGCCGCAGGAGCGGCTGAAGTTCAACAACCTCCTGCCCTATGTCGAGAGCACCCGCGCCGCGCTCAAATACATGATCGAGACAAAGAATTTCAAGAAGCCGTGCATCATGCATCAGGACGACGAGTACGGAAAAAACGTGCTCGATGGTTTTAACCAGCAGCTCGCCGTCATGAAGGTGCAGCCGGCCTCGATCACGAGCTACAAGCGCGGCGCCTCCGACTTCTCGGCGCAGGTCGCCAAGATGAAGTCCGACGGCTGCGACCTCGTCGTGCTCGGTGCGGTCCTCCGTGAGCCGATCGGCACGATGAGTGAAGCGAAGAAGCTCGGCTGGGAGGTCACCTTCCTCGGTGCCACGCCCGTTAACGTGCTCGAAGTGCCGGCGCTCGGCAAGGAAGTGGTGGAAGGCTTGTATGCCGCTTCGAACTTCGAAATTCCCTACGAAGACAGCGCGAAGGGAAAGGTGAAGGACTGGCTCGTCAATTACAAGAAGATGTTCAACGCCGACGCCAACACCCAGGCGATCATCGGCTACAATGCGGTGATGACGTTCGCGCATTATGCCAACAAGGCTGGCAAGGATCTCACTGGCCAGAAGATGCTCGACGCGCTGGAGTCCGGTGACAAGTTCCAGGATATCTTCAATTCGCCGCCGACCGTGTTCTCGAAGACCAACCATCTCGCCACCACCGTCACCCAGGTGCAGCAGGTGAAGAACGGCCGCTG
>NZ_JBFUES010001468.1:0-1296 GCF_056403875.1 Bradyrhizobium sp. P2_E8 | reverse complement strand
GTTATGAATGGGTGTTGATCGACACGCCGCCGAACCTCTCGGCCGTGGTCGATGACGCGATCAAGAACGCCACCATGGTGGTGATTCCCGCCCGTCCCGGCGTGTTCGACGTCAACGCGGTGCAGGAGACCATCCAGATGTGCCGCGCCGCGCGCAAGCCCTATGCGGTCGTGCTCAACGGTGCGCCGGCCAAGCGCGACGAAGCCGAAAGCCCGATCGTCACCATCGCCCGCGAGGCGCTGGCGAAATTCCGTGCGCCGGTGTGGGGCGGTCAGATCACCAATCGTTCGGATTTGTTGATGGCCCTCAGCCACGGCGAAGGCGCGCGGGAGTATCAGGCCGAGAGCCGTGCGGCTCAGGAGATTGCAAGGCTGTGGGCGGCGATCGAGCGTTCGGTCAAGGCCATTCGCGGCACGGCGTCGGCGTCCGGCGCAATGCACAAGCAGGCGGCGTAATTTTTCATAAATCATTCCCCGGACGGAAAACGCGTGGATATCCGCGCGTTTTGCGTTTTGGGGATGACGATGCTCTGCGCTCTACGCCACCATCAGCATGTAGAACACGATGACCGGCGACAGCGTCAGGATCACCGACCAGATGCCGACGGCCCAGAGAATGTCTCCGGTGGTAAAGCTCTGCTCGGTGGTAAAGCTCTGCTGTCCGGCGCCGTAATGCGACGCCATTTCATTCTGACTATTCACAAACGCCCCCGCGATTTCTTCGCTTATGGGCGTCACGCTAAGCGAGATGTTTTAATATTCCGGCTTGCAGCGCCGCTCGCATTTTGAGCGCATTTGTGACCTCCGTTTAACCATCCGCGCGGGCCCGCGTCAGCCGACGAGCCAGACCCGAAACAGCAGCACCGGCATCAGGCCGAGGATCACCGCCCAGAACCCGAACGATGAAACCACCAGGATTCCCCGCAAAAGATCGGCGGGCGCGAATTGCTGTGCGGCCGTAGGCCGGCTGCGATGTCCCATGGTCATTCCCCCTTTGGAAGGCTTTGGAGAAAAACGATAGGTGCGAGAGCGTAAACGAGACGTGGATGCGCCATGCGGCGGATGCGAAGGCGATTGGGGGGCGGTTAACCACGAGGTTCTTACCAGGGCAGGGCAATCGCATTTAAGGCCGYYGCTCTGCGGCCCATCCTTCGAGACGCCCGCCTTYGGCGGGCCCTCAGGATGAGGACGGAGTGTGCGGCCGCAATTTCGAAGATGCCGCTTAGCCTCATCCTGAGGAGACCGCTGGAAGCGGTCGTCTCGAAGGACGAGGCGCGCGCTCAGGCCCCCGCCAAGC
>NZ_JBFUES010001467.1:0-1296 GCF_056403875.1 Bradyrhizobium sp. P2_E8 | reverse complement strand
GTCCCGAGCACCGAGAATTACCGCTTGCACGATTGGGGCAAGGACCACGCTCACAACCATCTCGGCGGCACCATGCGGCCCTGCCAGGCGGTGCCGGAGATGAGCCCGTTCTACATCGAGTTCGAGGAATATTTCGGCGGCTACAATTTCGGCACCGGCAACGCGCAGCTCGACTTCAAGGATATGAAGTTCGACTGGGCGTGCGGGTGATCACGCCCCGCGCTTCGGCCCGATCGCCTCGAAGCCGGCCTTCTGCTCGTCGCTCAAGTCCGCCTCGAAATCGTCGAGCGCGTCGGCAACGCCCTTCACCGCTTGCAGCATCGTCTCCAGTCGCGCCTTCACGGCCGTGAGGCGGCCTTGCGGTGTCGCGGCGGGCTTGGTCGGGCAGGCGCTCAGCGTCTCCATGGTGCGCAGCGTGGTGTCCTGGAGCACGTCGAGCCTGGCGCGGCCGATGTCGTCGAGGCGCAGCGTGGACGCGATGTCGGCGACCGGCCATTGCTGCTGCACGAGCTGCTCGTACTGGCGCTGCAGCTGGGTGTCATAGCGAGGATCGCTGTCCGCCGCACAGGCGCTTGCTGCCTGCGCATCCTTGTGCTGGCTTGACGCAAGCGCAGCGCGAGCCTCATTGGTCAGCGCATCGAGCCGGGTCTTCTGGTTCGCGTCGAGCAGATCGACAAATTTGGCGAGCGGCGGTGCGATCGCGTCCGTTGCCTTGATCATGGCCTCGAGGCGCTCGCGCATCAGGCCGAGGCGCTCCGAGGCGCTCGCCGGCAGCTGTGCCGGGCAGGTCGCGCGAATGCTGTCGCGGGCCACGGTCCAGGCGGTGACGAGCTCGTCGAGCGCGGTGCGCTGCAACTCGTTCGGCTGCACGGCGGCCGTGATGCGATCCGCAGGGAAGCCGGCGGGATCGCTGACATCGCAGATGTTCTGCGCCGACGGAATCCTGCGCGCGAGCCTGCCTTGCGGCGCGGTGTAGGCGGCAAGCTCCTTGACCGCATAGGGCGAGAAGATCGCCGCGTAGATGTCGCCGTAGCCATAGAGCGAGATGCTGGTCGTATGTCCCAGGATGACGGCATTGGCGAGATCGTCGTGTGCGAACGGCCAGAACACCGGACCGGCCCAGCCATAGCTGCCGTCGGGGTGGCGCCACCAGCCCTGCGGTCGGCGGCCGCCATGCCAGCCCGACAGTGCCGCTTGCGCCGTGAGCGCCGCACGCAAAATGGCGGGATTGGGCGGTTGCCGGCTCTCGGCACCACGGGGATCCTGGGAGCGCAACGCGGCGGAGCGGTATCGGCC
>NZ_JBFUES010001466.1:0-1300 GCF_056403875.1 Bradyrhizobium sp. P2_E8 | reverse complement strand
GGATCGTAGAGGGCGAGCGTCCGCTCCAAATGGGCGCGCGCAGCCATTAACTCGCCGCGAAGCAATTCAGTGGTTCCGACGATGCGATTGCCGATGGTTTCGGCGGCAGCATCGTTCTGTGCCTGGGCGCGGCAGAGCAAATCCTCGCCTACAATTCGACCGGCCTCGAGCTCCGCCCTTACGACGTGAAAAACCCACTTCCCATAGAGAACAGGGAAGAGCCGCGACGTCTCGCCCAGGCGCTCGCACAAGTCTCGGGCCCGTGCGTTGGCCCGCCCGACCTCCGGTGCGGCCCAGCCCTTTGCGGCCATCAGGGCGACGCCGAGCGCGATTTGCAGCTCGAGTTCCCGCCGCCATCGTGGAGCGTCGTCGGGGAGAGCAGGAATCAGGTCGAGCCCTTTGGTCAATTGCGTGATCGCCTCTGCTGTGGCCGACCGCGCGATCTCTGCTTGTCCCGCCCTCAGCCAATCATCGATCGCCGGTTCGGCAAGTCCTGCCTCTGTGTAGTGATGGGCCAGAAGCTCGGGCTGCGCCTGCACTGTCTCCGGAAAATGCTGCTCGAGCGCGGTGGCGATGCGGGCGTGTAGGCGCTGCCGCTTCGCGCGAACGAGGGTCGCATATGCGGCGTCCTGCACGAGCGCATGCTTGAAGCTGTAGGTCGCCTGAGGCGGCGTCCCACGCCGGAATACCAGACCCGAATCGACGAGGTCGTCCAAGGCCGCGTGCAGTTCGCTCTCCGGCAGCGCCGCCGCAATCGCGAGCAGTTCGTAGGAGAATTCTCGACCAATCGCGGCCGCGGTCTGGGCGACCTCTCGGGCTGGGGCCAGCCGGTCGAGCCGGGCCAGCAGCGACTCCTGGAGCGTGGCTGGAATCGCCATCGGCGGCAGCGGTCCGGCGAGCGCGTAGTGGTCGCCCTCATCCCGGAGCAGATTTGTCTCCAGCACGGTCCGCGTCAGCTCCTCAACGARCAGCGGCACGCCGTCCGTCTTGGCCACGATCTGGTCGAGCACCGCGGGGGGAAGCGCCTTGCCGCCGCTCAGCCGCGCGACCATGGCCGCCCCCTGCCGGCGGCTCAACCGGCTGAGGCTCAGCGCGGTGGCATGGGCATAGCACGTCCAGGATGGCGCGAACTCCGGCCGGAAGGTGATGAGGACGAGCACGGGGGCGCCTTGCACCCGGTCGATCAGGAGATCGAGCAGCTCGAGCGAGGTCGGATCGGCCCAGTGCACGTCCTCGTACAGGGCCAGGACGGGCTGGTGGGCTGCGAGGCCCAGGACCTGATCGACCAACACCTCGAGCG
>NZ_JBFUES010001465.1:0-1309 GCF_056403875.1 Bradyrhizobium sp. P2_E8 | reverse complement strand
GCGTCCATGCGCTCGCCGAGTCCGACCCAGCGCAGCAGGTCGATGACCTCCTTGCGATAGCTCGACTCGCTGCGGCCCATGACGCGGAACGGCAGCGCGACGTTCTCGTAGGTCGTCATGTGGTCGAGCAGGCGGAAATCCTGGAGCACGATGCCGATGCGCTTGCGCAGGTCGGCGATCTCGTCCTTGCCGAGCTGCGAGRTGTCGTGGCCGAACAGGTTGACGAGGCCGCGCGTCGGCCGGTGCGAGAGGAACAGCAGGCGCAAGAGCGAGGTCTTGCCGGCGCCGGACGGACCGGTGAGGAACTGGAAGGAGTGCGCCGGGATCTGGAAATTGAGGTCGCGCAGAATCTCCGGCCCCAGACCGTAACGCAATCCGACATTTTCGAACCGAACCAAGCTCAGCTCCGTTCGAGAGGGGGCGATGGCCGCGACGCGATGCTCCGCCACGCGCGATCAACGGTTTTTGCGACCGTTATGGTTTCCGGTTCGTTAACGGTCGCCCTGTAGCATCCAGGACGCCCGGGTCTCCGCGACCCTGGCATCGTCAAGACTCGTTCATGCATCAAGGCTCGTCCATGCATATCGTCTGCCCCCATTGTACGACATCCTACGCCATCAAGCTTGCGAGCCTTGGGGCGAACGGGCGGACAGTCCGCTGCTCCCGGTGCAAGCAGACCTGGGTCGCCTATGCCGAGGATGCCATCGAGGAGGCGTCCGTCCCGGCCATGGCTGCGGCCAGCCAGGCCGACGACCAGTCCGATCTCGCCGAGCAGTGGAACTCCTACGCCAAGGACGACGGCGCCACCGACACGCCTGTCGTCGACAGCCCCTCCATCGCCAGCGACTGGCCGGAGGAGGACGCCAGGGAGACCGAGGACGAATGGTCGGCGGCGGCCCGGGACGCTGAGGATGAGGTCGCCGGCGCGCAGCACCAGTCCTGGTTCCGCGGCCTGTTCGGCCGGCGCGGGGCGCGCGTGAGGCGTCAGGTCCCCACCGTGGCGCCGCGAAAGTCCCATTTCGGCCTGCCGACCGCCTGCGCCGCCATGGGCGCGCTGGTGCTGGCCCTGATCGTCTGGCGCGGCGACATGGTGCGGCTGCTGCCGCAGACCGCGGCCTTCTACAAGATGGTCGGCCTCGACGTTAACTTGCGCGGGCTGGCCTTCAAGGACGTCAAGCTCTCCAGCGAGACCGTTGACGGTAAACAGGTGTTGGTGATCGAGGGCGTCATCGTCGGCGAGGGCAAGAAGCCGCTCGACATCCCGCGGCTGCGCTTTGCGGTGCGCGACGCGCAGGGCGCGGAAATCTAT
>NZ_JBFUES010001464.1:0-1315 GCF_056403875.1 Bradyrhizobium sp. P2_E8 | reverse complement strand
CGCGGCGGCGTCGGGAATGACCTGCCAGTAGACCTCGTCGAGATAGGGCTTGCCCTTCTCGTGGTAGTTCGGGTTCTTGACCATGCGGATGAACGAGCCCTTCTGCCATTCTTTGAACATGAAGGGGCCGGTGCCGACAGGCGCGTTGTTGTAGGGGTTGGTCTTCCAGTCGGTGCCGTCATAGAGATGCTTCGGCACCATCGGCATCGAGCCGACCTCGAAGATGCCGAGGAACGGGCCGAACGGCTGCTTCAGCGTGAACACCACCGTGTAATCGTCGGGCGCCTCGACCTTGTCGACCTGCACGAGGTTGTTGCGGGCGCGCGCGTGGGTCTGCTTCAGCATCTCGATCGAGAACAGCACGTCGGCGGCGGTGAAGGGCTTGCCRTCATGCCAGGTGACGCCCTTCTTGAGCTTGAAGGTGTAGGTCTTGGCGTCCTCGCTGACGGTCCAGCTCTCGGCGAGCTCCGGCAGAGGCTCGAGCTTGGGGCTGTAGCGCAGCAGGCCCTCGAAGATGTTGCCCGACACCATCTGGACCGGGCCGTTCTGGACCATCGCAAGCATCAGGCCGGGCGGCTCGGGCTGGATCACGGCATTGATCACGCCCCCCGTTTTCGGCTCTTGCGCCAGCGCCGAGGCCGTGAGGCCGCAAGCCAGGAGGACACCAAGCAACACTCGTTTTGGCATGTCGTATCTTTCTCAAGCGAGACCAGCCGCAAACGCTTCGCACGTCATGGCGCGCAAAGCTACGGCCGGCCCATCCCAGTCCCCATCCGGTATCGAGGCTCACATAGTCCCGTTCGGCGCCGCAAGATGAAAGTCTCGACAGTGTTCGCACAAAAAATGTACAGCGCGTCCTGTTTTCACTTGATTCATTGTCCTGTCACGGAGACAAGTCGGCCATGGACAATGCCACACGCTCCGAACGATCCCGCAACGCCGCGCTCGAGGCGGCGACCAGGATCATTGCGCGGGACGGGCCCGGCCGGCTGACACTCGACGCGATTGCGCGCGAGAGCGGCCTCAGCAAGGGCGGCGTGATGCATCAGTTCCGCACCAAGGAAGCCGTGCTCAAGGCGCTGCTGGAGCGGCAGATGGAGCATTTCGAGGAATTCTCAACCCGTTATATGGCGAAGGTGAGCGAGACCTCGGCGAATCCCAATCTGGCCACGCAGCTTGCGACCGTGCGCGAAGCGGCCACGTCGCCGAATTCCGCCGCGCTGGCGCTGGTCGCGGCCATGGTCGAGAATCCCGGCCTGATGTCGCTGCCGCGCGACCGCGAGATGAAGAGGGTGGAGGCCATCAAGGCGGAGGC
>NZ_JBFUES010001463.1:0-1315 GCF_056403875.1 Bradyrhizobium sp. P2_E8 | reverse complement strand
AACCGGTTGCTCCGGAAGATAATCGATGCCGAACGCCCTGAAGCCGGTGTGGAAGGCGCGGAACGTGCGCAGCGAATTGACGTGGCCGTCGAGCGGGCAATAGCTGCCGCCGGAAACTTCCGGCCCGATCAGTGGCAGCGCCTTCTTCACTTCGGACGCCGGCAGCATCTCCATCTTGTAGTCGGCGGCGCCGACCTGGTTGTGCATGCGCTTGACCAGTTCGGCGCGCTGGCCGAACTCATCCTCACCGAGCGTGAGGTGAAAGCCGCCGTTCTGCTGGAGCGAGACATCGAGGCCGGTCTGTTGCTTCAGCTCGGAGGCAAGCCGGCCCCATGCCTGCGACGCCTGCACGGTCCACACCGTATAGGCCGGCATGCCCAGGCCCTTGCTCTGCACCCAGACCAGCGCGAAATTCGCGCGTGAGGCGCGCTTGGTGATGTCGCCTTCGTCGAGCACTGCGACCTTCTTGCCGAGCCGGCCGAGGCCCCAGGCAATGGCGGAGCCGAGCAACCCGCCGCCGACGACGGCGACGTCGTATTCTCCTGACATGAGTTCTCCTATCGTCCCGTATCGCCCTTGCCGGCGAGCACACGGTCGAGCCCGTAGAAGCGGTCGAGCAGAATGAGGGCGGTCATGGTGATCGCGATCACGCAGGCCGAGACCGACGTCACCAGCGGATCGATGTTGTCCTGGATATAAAGGAACATGCGCACCGGCAACGTTTCGGTGCCGGGCGCCGCGAGGAAGACGGTCATGGTCAGATCGTCGAAGGACTGGATGAAGGCGAGCGCCCAGCCACTGATGACGCCGGGCAGGATCAGCGGCAAGGTCACGCGCCGGAACAGCGTCCAGCCACCGGCGCCGAGCGAGACCGCCGCCATCTCGACCGAGAGGTCCATGCCGGTCGCGGCCGCCAGCGTCAGCCGCAGCGCGAACGGAAACACGATGATGACATGCGCGATGATCAGCGCCGCAAAGCTGCCGCCGAGGCCCGCGGAGGTAAAGAAGCGCAGGAAGGCGATGCCGAGCACGACATGCGGGATCATCAGCGGCGACAGGAAGAGGGCTGCGAGCGCGTCACGGCCGCGGAAGCGATAGCGCGCGATCGCGAGCGCCGCGGGCACCGCGAACAACAGCGCCACCAAGGACGACAGCGCGCCGAGCCCGAGGCTGACCCAGAAGGCGTGGATGAATTCGGGATAGTTCGCGATGGTCCTGAACCAGCGCAGCGAGAAGCCGTTGGTCGGCAGCGACAGGAAGCCTTCCGGCGTGAAGGCGACGAGGCAGACCACCAGGATCGGCGCCACCATGACGA
>NZ_JBFUES010001462.1:0-1318 GCF_056403875.1 Bradyrhizobium sp. P2_E8 | reverse complement strand
CAAATAGAAGATCACCAGCACCGCCAGCATGCCGAGCATGGCAACGCCGCCGATCCACCGCAGCGCGACGTTGCGGAATTCACGCCACTCGCGGCCAGCAGGTTGCATCAGCACGCTGGAGCGCTGGTCGGGGATGCTGACGCGTCCCTGGATCCGGTCCATCTCCTGCAGCAACTGGCGCTCGTTGACCGAGCTCRCCGTCGGATTGATCTGCTGGGCCAGCGACGGTGCCGGAGCTGCCATGATCAACAGAAGCAACGCCCACGCGCCGATGGCTGGTCGAATGAACCTTGCAAATGAGGACATGGACTCCTCCCCGGCATTTGTGCCGCGTCGCCCGCGGCCTGCTTCAGGACTCGATCGTCTCGCGATAGGCGGTCTTCCAGCCCCACGCTCCTGAGCCGTAACCGCGCTTCAGCACGCGCTCCCTATAGATCTGGGCGATGATCTCGCCGTCGCCGGCGAGCAGCGACTTGGTCGAGCACATCTCGGCACACAGCGGCAGCTTGCCCTCGGCCAGGCGGTTCGCACCGTATTTCTCGTATTCCTCCTTGCTGCCATCGGCCTCGGGGCCGCCGGCGCAATAAGTACATTTGTCCATTTTCCCGCGCGAGCCGAAATTGCCGACCTTCGGATATTGCGGCGCGCCGAACGGACAGGCGTAGAAACAGTAGCCGCAGCCGATGCAGAGATCCTTGGAGTGCAGGACCACGCCATCGGCGGTGGTATAGAAACAGTTCACCGGGCACACGGCCGCGCACGGCGCATCCGTGCAATGCATGCAAGCCATCGAGACCGATCGTTCGCCCGGCTTGCCATCGGCGATGGTGACGACCCTGCGGCGGTTGATACCCCAGGGGACCTCGTGCTCGTTCTTGCAGGCCGTGACGCAGGCGTTGCACTCGATGCAACGGTCGGCGTCGCAGAGAAACTTCATACGTGCCATCGTCGTTGCTCCTTATGCCGCCGCGATCTGGCAGAGAGTGACCTTGGTCTCCTGCATATTCGTCGCGGGATCGTATCCGTAGGTGGTGATCGTGTTGGCGCTTTCACCGAGCACGATCGGGTCGGTGCCCTTCGGGTAGTTGCCGCGGAGATCCTTGCCCGCAAGCCAGCCACCGAAGTGGAAGGGCATCCAGGCGACTCCCTTGCCGACGCGCTCGGTGACCAGCGCCTTCATCCTCGCCCGGGAATTGTTCTCGGCCCCCATGACCCAGACCCAGCCGCCATCCTTGACGCCGCGCTCGGCCGCGTCGGCGGGATTGATCTCGATGAACATGTCCTGCTGCAATTCGGCGAGCCACGGGTTGGTCCGGGT
>NZ_JBFUES010001460.1:0-1319 GCF_056403875.1 Bradyrhizobium sp. P2_E8 | reverse complement strand
CTTCAGATGCTCGGTGACATATTGCGTGTCGAGCAGCTCGAAACCGCCATGGATGAGTCGCGCGACCAGGTGCACCAGCGCGACCTTTGAGGCATCGCGCGCGGTGTGAAACATGCTCTCGCCGAAGAAGGCGCGGCCCAGGCTCACGCCGTAGAGCCCGCCGACGAGGTCGTCGCCCTGCCAGGCCTCGACGCTGTGGCAATGGCCGAGCTCGAACAGGCCACCATAGAGGTCGCGGATGCGCTTGTTGATCCAGGTGTCCTCGCGCCCGGCCTGCGGCGCGGCGCAGCCGGCAATCGTGGCCTTGAACGCGGTGTTGACGGTCACGCGAAACACATCCGAACGCACGGTGCGCGCGAGCCGCGAAGCCACGCGGAAGCCGTCGAGCGGGATGACGCCGCGCAATTCCGGCTCGACCCAGAACAGGGTCGGATCGTCGGCGCTCTCGGCCATCGGAAAGATGCCGCAGGCATAGGCGCGCAGCAGCACGGCCGGCGTAATTTCAGACGAAGCGGAGTCGCGCGAAGTCATGGCGCAACAATAGCAGGATCGCCATGCGGTTGCGATGGGGCGCGGGTCAGCTCGCGGCGGCGGTGCTGGTCTTGCCGGGCGGCGCGGGCACGCGGCGGAACCTGAGCAGGATGCGGGTTCCGGAATGGGCGGGGTCGCGCTCGACCGAGGCGTCCAGCTTGGTGGCCATCGCCGCGACGATGCGCTGGCCCATTCCGGTGGAGCGCGGATCGGCCTTGACGTTGTCGCCGACGCCGTCGTCGGCGATCGCCAGCAGCAGATTCTCGCCCTGCAGGGTCAGCTCGACATGGATCGGGCCGGCTCCGTCGGGATAGGCGTATTTCACCGCGTTCATCACCAGCTCGTTGACGATGATGCCGATGGCGACCGCACGGTCCGGATCGATCTCGATCGGCTCGGCCTTCAGCGTCAGGCGCGACATCCGGTTACCTTCGGCCGAGCGGCGCAGGTCCTCGAGCAGCGCGTCCAGGTACTGGCTCAGGACGACGCTCTTGAGGTCCTGCGAGGTATAGAGGCGGCGGTGCACCTGCGCGACCGCGGCGACGCGGCCCATCGCGTTGGTCAGCGCGGCCTTGACCTCTTCCTGTCCGGCGGAGCTCGCCTGAAGATGCAGCAGCGAGGCGATGATCTGGAGCGAATTGCCGACGCGGTGATTGACCTCGCGCAGCAGCAGCTCGCGCTCGGCGGCGAGCGCGGCATAGCGGTCGCGCGAGGCATGGATCTCGGCTTCGGCTTCCTCGCGCGCCTTCTGCAATTCGGCCTGCCGCAGCGCGCCCTCGGCCGCGACG
>NZ_JBFUES010001459.1:0-1320 GCF_056403875.1 Bradyrhizobium sp. P2_E8 | reverse complement strand
GACCAAGACGTTCGGCGAGCGTCATCAGCCCGGCAAGGCTGGTCCGCAAGGCCTGCCCGGACGGCGCGTCCAGGTCGATCACAGGATCGAACTCGACCGTGCCCGCCACCCTCCCCGACAAAGCCGCGGCGCGCTGCTCGACCATGCGGCGGTCGACCAGCAGGATCACTTGGGCACAGTCGCTCCACATCATCCGGGTCGGGATCGTCGGCGACAGCAGCGACGCCGTCCGGTCCGGCACGGCATCGAACTCGCCGCCGCCGGCCCGAATGCGGGCGGCGCCCGTGAGCGGGACCTGCACGAGGAAGAAGCGCTCGAGGCAGCCGGGATCGATGCTGACGGATCCGCCATAGGCAACGTAGTTGATGGAAAAGCCGTCGAACGTCGCGCAATTGTGCCGGGCGGAGAAGCCGGCCGCCCGCGCCTGTGCCGGCTTGAGATCGTGCGGACAGAAGATGCGTCCGATCTGCTCGGCCGCCTCGTCGACATCGTCAGTGGCGACGCGGGCGAAGCCCGCAAGCCGTTCAGCTGCGGACGCACTTGCGCTCATTTCCAGCACGGCTGCGGACATCGTCGACCACGCTTCGCGTCACGGAATTGCTTTAAGCCTATAATAGTTCCGCGGACGCGGAAAGGGCCGCGTCGCAAAATCGTCGTGCTGCATGGCAAAAGCTCCATCCGGATTCGTTTAGCGGATAGACAGGCGGCCGGTCGCTGGCCGAAGCTCCATCCTCGCCGGAATCCATGAGGAGCGAGCCATGACTGCACTCGAAAAGGGCATAACCGCTGTCGGCACTGGCTATGGCGGCAAGAGCTGGAACATCCTTGGCCAGGTCTATTTCCCCAAGGCCGTCACCGACTCCACCTTCGCGTTCGAAACCAACAGCGATCCCGGCCAGTTCGTGCCGGTGCACATCCATCCGACCCAGGACGAGTTCATCCTGGTGCAGGAAGGCACGCTCGATCTCAAGCTCGACGGCCAATGGGTCAAGGCCCATGCCGGCGATCTCGTGCGCATGCCGCGCGGCATTCCGCATGGCTATTTCAACAAATCCGACAAGCCGTGCCGCGCGCTGTTCTGGGTCTCGCCGATGCAGAAGCTGGAGGCGCTGTTCAACCAGCTCCACAATCTGACCGACCCTGCCGAAGTCGTGCGCATCTCGGCGCTGCACGAGGTGGACTTCCTGCCGCCCGAGGCCAACGACTAGGCGGCCGCCTCACCGTCCACTTTCATCTGCTTGCAGGTCCGCCGGCCGCGCATTGCGGCCGAGCGTGGCCGCTTGCACACGAAACACCCTGATTGCGAGCAATCCCATGGTC
>NZ_JBFUES010001458.1:0-1324 GCF_056403875.1 Bradyrhizobium sp. P2_E8 | reverse complement strand
CCGCGCCTTCGCCGATCAACTCGCCGACAACCACCGACCCGGTCGCGATGCCGACGCGCGCCGCCAGCGTCTCGCCAGGCGCCGATCCCAGGCCGTGCACCGCCGCGACCGCCGCGAGGCCGGCCCGCACCGCGCGTTCGGCCTCATCCTCATGGGCGCGCGGGTAGCCGAAATAGGCCAGCACACCATCTCCCATGTACTTCGCCACATGYCCTTCGAACCGCGCGATCGCGSCCGSCACTGCGCTCTGATAGGTCCGCAGCACTTCGGCCATTTCCTCCGGATCGAGCCGCGCCGCGAGCGCGGTCGAGTCGACCAGATCGACGAACATCACGGTGAGTTGGCGGCGCTCAGCCTCGGCTGCAAGCGAGACGCTGGCGGAGCCGGCGGCGGGTGCGGCCGTAGCAGGGGCGGTCGCTGACATTGAGCCGGCGTGCAGGGCGGCGATCGCCGCGAGCAGCTTGCGCCGATGACCGATCGAGGTGACACCGAGCCCAATCAGGTCGTCGGCCGTTAGGTCGGCGAGCACGTCGGCATCGACGTCGTTCTCGCGGAACGCCTGTGCGTACTGTCCCAGCCCCAGACCACACAGCCAGGCCGTGACGTCCATGGGCTCCTCCCGGCTCTCGTCTTCAGAGCACCAAGGTGGGTCAGCCTACTGCAAGACAGCTTGAGCAGGGGCGCGATAAAACGTCACGAGCTGACTGCGGGCGACGGCCACTCCTGGCATCTTTGAGAGCCGCCGATCAATCCTGAAAACGTCTGCCAGTTAGGAAAGAATGGATGTTATCAGCGTCGGCTCCAAACGTCGCGAATGACCCACAGCCGACCTCAGTGGAGCGAAGCCGTCACCACGAAAGATTGCTGCGGGAATGTCAGCCCGCCGTTCGCCAGCATAGCGGGATCGAGGCGAGCCGCTGCGTCGTCGGCGATGGCGGCCATCTTGCGTTCACGCCCGGGACCATCCTCGCCCTTCAAAAGCGCAGCCATCGGGGTCGCCGTGAGTTGGAAGCGGACGTAATCCAGCGCTGAGGGAAAGCTAATTTGCTTGGATACGGTCGCAACATTGACGTCCTCAAAACCAGCCTGCCGCACCCAGTTGCCGAGCTCTTCGGCAGCGCAGGAAAGATGCTCGGAGCGTTTCGTCCGTGAGGACTGGGCTCCGAGAAAACTGTCGAGCGCCTGCACGAAAGCGTGCGCGGCTGGCGTTTGCTCGATGGCGCTGTAGACGTTGAGCCCGACGCGACCTCGTGGCTTGAGAACCCGGGCCATCTCTTTGAGAGCCAGCGGTCGATCAGGGAAAAATTGCAGTCCGAGTTGGCAG
>NZ_JBFUES010001457.1:0-1326 GCF_056403875.1 Bradyrhizobium sp. P2_E8 | reverse complement strand
GGTGGCGCACTGCGCCGGCCTCACTGGCGAGCGGCGTCGCCATCGTGGCGACCGGCGTTGGCGAGGCGCGACGCGGGTTGACGGTCAGCTCCGTCACCTCGCCGTGCATGGATCCACCCTGCCTGCTGCTCGGCATCAATGTGACCTCGGCTACCCGCGGCGGCGACGGCGATCCCTCGGTCAACTTCCAGGGCTCGTTGCGGACGCTGCCGCAATTTTGATCGTTAAGAATGGGATGAGCAAATGACTAGCGAGCGTACGGCTGCGGGCGATGTTCAACTGGCGGAGCCGTCTGATTTCCGCAAGTTCAAGGTGCCGCTGAAAGATAACGCCGGCATCCAATCGCCGGCGAAGACCGGGATCATCGTTGTCGATGACGGAAATGTCCTCGCTCCCATTGCACTGGTTCCGGCCCTGCTCGGCCGCCCAAGTGCTGCGCCGGCGCGACTCGTGGGAGGAGCGGATCATGCCGGCGGTCCGCAAGGACCTGCGGGATTTGGCGCGCGCAGCGGCCTGAGCGGTCGCCCGGTCGGGACGGTGAGGAGAGCGCTCCTGTGTCTCGTCGCCGCGACGACGCTGGCGCTCCAGGCGGGCGCCGCGGGGGCCCAGACGGCCGCGGAATCCTGGCCGAACCGCGCGATCACCTGGGTGGTGCCGTTCGGGGCCGGCGGCGTCACCGACCTCGTCTCGCGCAAGATCGCGGAGTTGCTGCGGACGCGGCTTGGGCAGCCGGTGGTGGTGGAGAACCGACCCGGCGCCGGCGGGACCATCGGGACAGAGTTCGTTGCTCGGGCCCAGCCCGACGGCTACACCGTGCTCTACGCCTCCGGCGGGCCTATGACGATCCAGCCGAACCTGGGGCTGGCGAAGCTCAACTACGACCCGCTCAAGAGCTACATCCACGTCCGCGGCGTGAGCTCGGCAAACCAGATCCTCGTCGCGACCGCGGCAGCGCCCTACAGCACGCTGGCTGAGTTCGTCGCCTACGCGAAGGCCAACCCGGGCAAGGTCAACTTCGGCTCCCCCGGCCCCGGCACCGCCCAGCACCTCGCCGGCGAGATGTTCCAGGCGGCCGCCGGCATCAAGCTGACCCATGTGCCCTACAAGTCGGGCTCGAGCCAGATGACCGACATGATGTCGGGCATCCTGGACGTCTCCTTCGACTACCTCACCGTGCTCAGGCCGCTGATCGACACCGGCAAGGTCAAGGTGCTCGGCACCACCGGCACGGCGCGGCTGGCCGCGTTGCCCGACGCGCCGACGGTGCTCGAGGCCGGCTACCCGGACGCCGTCAGTGTCGGCTCGACCTGGGTCTCGGTCCCGGCC
>NZ_JBFUES010001456.1:0-1327 GCF_056403875.1 Bradyrhizobium sp. P2_E8 | reverse complement strand
GTTCTGGGAGGACGTGGCCAAGCCCAAGGACCAGCGCCGCGCGGGCCTGCCGAAGGAATATATGGAGACGACGCAGGGCCTGCTCGAGACGCTCGACAGGCTCTCGAACGTCCTGGCCGCCACCGTCAACCACCAGGACGCCGTGATCGACCAGTTGCTGTCGATCAAGCAGAGCGCCTGGCTGCTGCGCAACACCGCGGGCGAAGCATCGCTGATCGTCTCGACCGGACTCAACGCCGGCCGCATCGCGCCGGAGACCCGCCTCGCCTATACCCAATTTGTCGGCGGAACGAGCGCGATGTGGAAGGCGCTGGAATTGTCGACGTCGGGAATGCAGCTCCCGCCCGCATTGTCGTCCGCCGTGGCGGCGGCCAAGAGCGCCTATTTCGATCCGCAATATCTGGCCCTTCGCGACCGCCTGGCCAATATGCTTGCCAATGGCGAAAAGGCCGAGATGACCGCGAACCAGTGGACACCGGTTACGGTGGGCCGTCTGGCCAGCGCGGTTGCCGTCGCCGAGACGGCACTCGACGCCGCCAAGAGCCRTACGCTGGAACAGCGCTCCGCAGCTCAACGCGCGCTCATCATGCAGCTCGCACTTCTGACGCTCGCCATCGCCCTCGCCGTGGGCGCCATCATGCTGGTCAACCGCCGCGTCATCCATCCGCTCAACACCATCCGCGACGCCATGCTGAAGGTCGCCGGCGGCGACCTTGCCGTGGACAGCGGCTATCTCGACCGCAAGGACGAAATCGGTGCGCTCGCCGGCGCGCTGGAGGCCTTCAAGCAGCAGGCGACCGACACGCTCAAGATCGAGGAGCAGGAGCGCGCGCGCAATGCGGGCGCTTCGGCACGCCAGCGCGCGATCGAGGTCTATGTCGGCGAGTTCGAGGGCGCGGTCCGCAAAACCCTCGGCGAACTGAGCGAAGCTTCGGGCGCGATGCGCAAGACCTCGGGCGATCTCTCCGCGGTGTCACGCCAGACCAACGACCGCGTGCAGGTCGCCGGCAAGGCCTCCAATGACGCCTCCATGAGCGTCGACAGCGTGGCCGCCGCCGCCGAAGAGCTCTCTGCCTCGATCAACGACATCAGCCAGCAGGCCGCCCATGCCGCAGGTATCGCCGGCCGCGCCGTCACCCAGGCGCGCGAAACCGACGGCACCGTGCAGGGCCTGGCAAAGTCCGCCGGACGCATCGGCGAGGTCGTCGGCCTCATCAACACCATTGCGGCGCAGACCRATCTGCTCGCGCTCAACGCSRCGRTCGAGGCSGCGCGCGCCGGCGAAGCCGGCCGCGGCTTTGCCGTGGTCGCCTCCGAGGTGAAGTCG
>NZ_JBFUES010001455.1:0-1328 GCF_056403875.1 Bradyrhizobium sp. P2_E8 | reverse complement strand
CTCATCCCCTTCGTCCTTAGCCCGTATCCAGGGAGCCATTCATGCTGAAAGCCATTGCCATCATCGCCATCGTGCTCGCGGTCGGACTAGCGGGCGTCCTCGTCTTTGCATTGACAAAACCCGACACCTTCCGTGTCGAGCGCTCGCTCGCCCTGAAGGCGCCGGCCGATGCGATCTATCCGCTGGTCGCCGATTTCCATCGCTGGACCGCCTGGTCGCCCTATGAGGATCGCGACCCCGCCATGAAGCGTATCTTCGGCAGAACCGCGTCGGGCAAGGGCGCGACCTATGCCTGGGACGGCAACAATAATGTCGGCGCCGGGCATATGGAGATCCTCGAGGCGAGCACGCCGTCGAAGCTCCGCATCAAGCTCGATTTCGAGCGCCCGTTCGAAGGCCACAACACCGCCGAGTTCACCTTTGTGCCGCAAGGCGATGCTACACTGGTCACATGGGCGATGTAYGGTCCGGCGCCGTTCATGTCCAAGGTGATGCAGGTGTTCATCAACATGGACAACATGATCGGCAAGGACTTCGAGGCCGGCCTCACCAGCCTGAAGAAGCTCACCGAGAAGAAATGAGCCTCACTGCCCAAGGAAAGGAAAGGAGAGAAACGATGCTCAATCCCTATCTGTTTTATCAGGACACCTGCGAAGCGGCGTTCAACTTCTACGCCAAGGTTCTCGGCGGCAAGATCGACGCGATGATGCGCGCCTCGGACGCGCCGCCGGACATGCCGGCCGCACCCGGCCGCGAGAAGACGATCATGCATGCGCGGATGTCGCTGCCCGGCGGCAGCGTGCTGATGGCCTCCGACGCGCCGCCCGAGCATGTCCAGAAGCCGCAGGGCTTCTCGATCTCGCTGACGATCGCGGATGTCGCGGACGCCGAGCGCAAGTTCAACGCGCTCGCCGACGGCGGCACCGTCACCATGCCCTTCAGCAAGACGTTCTGGGCCAAGGGGTTTGGCATGTGCGTCGACAAGTTCGGCATCCCCTGGATGGTGAACTGCCCGGCGGAAGGCATGTGACAGGCGCGACCGCCTGATACGTGGCGCCCCTCCCTCGATTGTTGCGGGTGAGGGGCGCGCCCAAGACGGTCACGCCATCGCCGGGTCGGCCGCTCGCTGTCTCAACGGACCGATCCGGTCACATCCTCGCCGGGTGACGGCGACTGGACGCAGCGGGGGCAGATCACGAGCTTCGTGCCGAGCTGCCTGTCATTCTCCGCCTCGATTTCGTCATGGACCGCCCACCACGCTTCGGAGTAGGGGCGCAAGGTGCCGAGCACTCTTTCCCGTTCCTGGTTGGGATTTTCCTGTGCAGGTG
>NZ_JBFUES010001454.1:0-1335 GCF_056403875.1 Bradyrhizobium sp. P2_E8 | reverse complement strand
GCCTCAGCCTCAGCGAGGTGCAAAACCTGGTCGAGATCGCGATCGGCGGCAAGCCGGTCGGAAAGCTGTTCGAAGGCGATCGCCGCTTCGACATCGTGGTGCGGCTGCCGGAAAGCCTGCGCGCCAACCCTGACACGATCAAGTCGCTGCCGATCCCGCTGCCGCCGGGCGAGGATGCCGCCGCCGTCACGAAAGCCGCATGGGCGGGTGGAAACACGGCGCTTCGCTACGTGCCGCTGTCCTCCGTCGCGGCGATCGAGATCGCGCCGGGCCCCAACCAGATCAGCCGCGAGAACGGCAAGCGCCGCGTGGTCGTGATGGCCAACGTTCGCGGGCGTGATCTGCGCTCCTTTGTCGCCGAGGCCCAGGACGCGGTCGCGGAGAAGGTCAAGCTGCCGCCGGGGTACTGGATCGGCTGGGGCGGACAGTTCGAGCAGCTGGTCTCCGCCACCAAGCGGCTGACCATCGTCGTGCCGGTGGCGCTGCTGCTGGTGTTCCTGCTGCTGTTCATGGGCACGGGGTCGGCGGCGGATGCGGCGCTGGTGTTCTCCGGCGTGCCGCTGGCGCTGACCGGCGGCGTCGCCGCGCTCTTGCTGCGCGGCATTCCGCTGTCCATCAGCGCCGGCGTCGGCTTCATCGCGCTGTCGGGCGTCGCCGTGCTCAACGGCCTCGTCATCATCGCCTTCATCGAGCGGCTGCGCAGCGAGGGACGTCCCATTGCGGAGGCCGTGCGCGAGGGCGCGCTGACCCGCCTGCGCCCGGTGCTGATGACCGCGCTCGTCGCCTCCCTCGGCTTCTTGCCGATGGCGCTCGCCACAGGTGCCGGCGCCGAGGTGCAGCGGCCGCTTGCGACCGTGGTGATCGGCGGCATCATCTCCTCGACCGTGCTGACGCTCCTGGTGCTGCCGGCGCTCTACGTGCTGTTCCGGCGTGACGGGGCTACCGAAACGCCTACAATGGCGCCTGATTTGGCGGCTTCCGGGGAGCGCTAGATTTGGGCAACCACGACCATCACGGCCATCATCATGACCATGCCGGCCACGCCCATGATCATGGCCATGGTCACGACCACAGCCATGCTCACGGTCCTGGCCACGCGCATGTCCACGCCCCCGCCAGTTTCGGCAAGGCGTTCGCGATCGGCATTTCGCTCAACGTCGCGCTGGTCGTGGCCGAGGCGGTCTACGGCTATATCGGCAACTCCACCGCGCTGCTTGCGGACGCCGGCCACAATCTTTCCGACGTGCTCGGCCTGGTCGTGGCATGGGGCGCCTCGATCGCGGCGCGGCGCGCGCCGCGCGGCCGCTTCACCTACGGCTTTCGCTCCTCCACCAT
>NZ_JBFUES010001453.1:0-1335 GCF_056403875.1 Bradyrhizobium sp. P2_E8 | reverse complement strand
TTCCAGCAGGGCGCGAACGCCGGCTCGAACAACCGTCTGACCAACTACTACATGAGCCGCGCTCGTTTCGACTTCAACGTCGACACGCGCACGGCGACCGAATACGGCGTGGTTCGCACCTATGCCGACATGGTCTTCACCTGGGATTCCCAGTCGGTCACCGGAAGCAACCCGTCGACGTTCTCGACCGGTTCGGCCGCGCTCGGCCTCTACCATGCGTTCATCCAGTTCGCCGGCTTCACCTTCGGCCGCACGGTCTCGATCTTCGATGCCCCGTGGCAGAGCTATCCGGCTGGCGGTCCCGACACCATTCCGGGCGGCTCGAACCACACCAACGGTGTGAACCAGGTTGCCTACACGGCTGACTTCGGCCAGGGCATCACTGCTTCGTTCGCCTTGCAGGATGAGACGACGGCGACCAACGGCCAGTCGAACCTCTGGAACGTGTCGTCGGGTACGGCCGCTCAGTTTGTGACCGGCGTCTACGGTGCCAACGCCTGGGGTGGCACGCGTTCGCCCGACATCATCGGTCAGGTGCGCGTCGACCAGGCCTGGGGTCTGGCCCAGCTCTCGGTTGCCGCACATGACCTCCATACGGCCTACTACGGCGCGACGGAATCCACGGGTCACCCCTCTGACAAGTGGGGCTGGGCTGTGCAGGGCTCTTTGGCGATCAAGAACATCCCGACCGGTGCGGGCGACGTCATCAACCTGCAGGCCGTCTATACGGACGGTGCAACTCGCTACAATTTCCAGAGCCTGTTCCCGCAGAGCTTCTTCATGTTCAGCGGTAGCGGCAACGGCGCGTATCAGAGCACCGGTTTCGCCGGTCTTTCCGACGGCGTCTTCGGAGCCGGTACCGGCATCGATACCGTCAAGACCTGGGGCGTCCGCGGTGGCTATACCCACAACTGGAGCCCGAACTGGGCGAGCGCCGTCTACGGTGGCTATGCTCAGCTGAAGTACGGCGATACGGGCAAGGCCCTGATCTGCACCAACTTCGCTGCGATCGCCTTGGCCGGTGCGACCTGCAATCCGGACTTCAACTTCGCAGTCGTCGGTGTCAACACCGTGTGGACTCCGGTCAAGAACCTGGCGTTCACTGCCGACCTGAGCTGGTCGCGTCTGGACCAGAAGTACTCTGGCTCCATCGCGAGCCCGGGCATTGCCACCGCTGCGAAGCCGGCGGCCGTGTACGAGCTGAAGGACCAGAACTCGGTCACCATGCTGCTGCGCGCTCAGCGCAACTTCTAATCATCGATCTTTCAGATCGATTTCGGAGAGCCCCGGCGGAAAACTGCCGGGGCTTTCTTGCTACTGGATGCAGGTTTCGAC
>NZ_JBFUES010001452.1:0-1338 GCF_056403875.1 Bradyrhizobium sp. P2_E8 | reverse complement strand
AGCGAATCCGGCTCTTCCGGCTTGGAATCGACCTGCATCTTCAGCCGCGCCGCGGCCTCGTCCATGAGGTCGATCGCCTTGTCCGGCAGGAAGCGGTCGGTGATGTAGCGGTTGGACAGCGTCGTGGCCGCCACCAGCGCGGAATCGGTGATCCGCACGCCATGGTGCTGCTCGTACTTGTCCTTCAGCCCGCGCAGGATCGAAATGGTGTCCTCGACCGAGGGTTCGCTGACGAAGATCGGCTGGAAGCGCCGCGCCAGCGCTGCGTCCTTCTCGACGTGCTTCTGGTACTCGTCGAGCGTGGTCGCGCCGATGCAGTGCAGTTCGCCGCGCGCGAGCGCCGGCTTCAGCAGGTTCGACGCGTCCATCGCGCCGTCGCCCTTGCCGGCGCCGATCAGCGTGTGCATCTCGTCGATGAACAGGATGAAGGTGCCCTCGCTCCCGGTCACTTCCTGGAGCACGGCCTTCAGCCGCTCCTCGAACTCGCCGCGGTATTTCGCGCCGGCAATCAGCGCACCGAGATCGAGCGAGAGCAGCTTCTTGTCCTTCAGGCTCTCCGGCACGTCGCCATTGACGATGCGCAGCGCAAGGCCTTCGGCGATGGCGGTCTTGCCGACGCCGGGCTCGCCGATCAGGACGGGGTTGTTCTTGGTCCGGCGCGAGAGCACTTGAATGGTGCGGCGGATCTCSTCGTCGCGGCCGATGACCGGGTCGAGCTTGCCGTCGCGCGCCGCCTGGGTCAGGTCGCGGGCATATTTCTTCAGCGCGTCATAGGCGTTCTCGGCGGTCGCCGAGTCGGCCGTGCGGCCCTTGCGCAGCGCCTCGATGGCCGCGTTGAGGTTTTGCGGGGTGACACCGCCCTTGCTGAGGATCGCGCCGGCCTCGCTGGTCTTCTCCAGCGTGAGGCCGAGCAGCAGCCGCTCGACGGTGACAAAACTGTCGCCGGCCTTCTCGCCGGCCTTTTCGGCGGCATCGAAGGTGCGGGCCAGTTCGGGCGCAAGATAGATCTGCCCGCCGCCGCCGGAGACCTTCGGCACCTTGTTCAGGGCGTCCTCGGTCGCCTTCAGAATTGCGCGGGAATTGCCGCCGGCACGGTCGATCAGACCGGCAGCGAGCCCCTCATTGTCGTCCAGGAGGACTTTCAGGACGTGCGGGGTCGAAAACTGCTGGTGCCCCTCGCGCATCGCAAGCGATTGCGCCGACTGGATGAAGCCCCTGGATCGTTCGGTATATTTCTCGATGTTCATCTTTTCTGTCCCTCGGCCTGCCCATGGAGCCCTCTAAGGCACTCCACACGGCATCTTCATTGGGTTTCCGATTACCGCATTGACGTTTCTC
>NZ_JBFUES010001451.1:0-1338 GCF_056403875.1 Bradyrhizobium sp. P2_E8 | reverse complement strand
GACCGAGGGCGACAAGCGGCTCTTCAACCAGTACGGCGTCATGCTGGTGAATCCGGCAAAGCATTCCAACGTGAAGGCGCAGGATGGGCAGGCCTTCATCGACTGGCTGGTCTCCCCGAAGGGACAGCAGGCGATAGCCGGCTACAAGGTCGGCGGCGAGCAGCTATTTTTCCCCAACGCGGCCAACTAGCAAGAATGCGACGGTCGACACCGCCACACTGAGCGCGAGCAGGATCAGCCCGAGCCCCAGCGCCAGCGGCAGGTCGCCCTTGCTGGTTTCCAGCGCGATGGCGGTCGTCATCGTACGCGTGAAGCCACGGATATTGCCGCCGACGACGATAATGGCGCCGACCTCGGCGATGGCACGCCCGAAGGCCGCGAGAAAGGCCGTCAGCAGCGAGGTCCGTCCCAGCGCGAACAGGAGCCCCATGCTGCGCAGGAACGACAGCCCGTCGATCCGCGCCAGGTCGCCATACTCCGCCCAGAGCAGGCTCGCAGGCCGATGCACCAGCGCCACCACGATCGGTGTCGCGAGCAGCGTCTGCGCAATCACCATGGCCGCCGGCGTGAACAGCAGGCCGGCCGCCCCGAGCGGGCCGGACCGTGACAGCAGCAGATAGAGCGCGAGCCCGACCACGACCGGTGGCAGGCCGAGCAGCGCATTGGTCAGCACAATGATGACCTGACGTCCGCGGAAACGGGCGATCGCCAGCAAGGCGCCGAACGGTGCACCGATCAGCAGCGCGACGATGCTCGCGGTCAGGCTGACACGCACCGACAAGGCGACGATGCCCATAAGCTCGGAATCGGCCTCGCCGATCAGTGCGAAGGCGGCACCCGCGGATCGTGCGAAGTCGTTCATCCGCGCCTGAACTTCAGCGGTCGGGCGTAGGCCTCCGGGGCGTCGAGGTCGAGGCTGCAAAAGCGCGTCACGGGCTGGTCCCTGCAAGTTTCGTTATGTGGAGCAAAAGCAGCGAGGCACCGCCGCCATGGGAGGCGGCTCACAGAATACCTGGCAGGAGCGTTTTGAAAACCCGCTTCATCCGGCCGCGAATGCCGCAGCTGCGGGATCGGGCGTCACGACGCGAGCGGCCGGGCGCCCCGCTTCGCCGGGGCACCGCCCCACAGCCAGCCTGCGAGCGGAACGGCAAGAAGTGCCCCGGCGATCTGCGCGGCGATGAAGGCCGGCACCCCCTGCGGGGCGATCCCTGCGAAGGTATCGGACAGCGACCTGGCGATGGTGACCGCCGGATTGGCAAAGGACGTCGAGGCCGTGAACCAGTACGCCGAGGTGATGTACAGGCCGACCGCGTAAGGAACGGCGGCGGGCGTTCGAGA
>NZ_JBFUES010001450.1:0-1339 GCF_056403875.1 Bradyrhizobium sp. P2_E8 | reverse complement strand
GTGCGCAATTGCGCACCAGGCCGGGCAACGAGAGGAATTCACGGGCCGCGGCGGCGTCGAAGCCAGGCGCCAAATCGCGCCACGGTGCAATCGCGCAAGGGAGTAAGCCATGACACTCACGAGCAGCCGCTTCGTCGGCTACGAACAGGACCGGGGCATCGTCCAGTTCCTGATGCAGGACGGATCGAAGGAGATCGCCTGCGCGATCTCGACCTCCGCGATGGACTATCTCGAGCGCGGCCCGCAGGCGAGGCCCGAGCAGCGCGAAGCCCAGTTCACCCGCCTGCGCGAGCGGATCGAGGCGCAAGCGGCGAGCAAGTACAGGGCGACGGAGTTCGAGGGGACGCCGCCAGGGATCGTGCTGCGGAGCATTGATTTTCGGGGGTAGGGGAGGCGGGCTACCGCGGCTGCGACTTGTCCGTCTTGCGCAGGCAGCGATGGAGCTTCAGGACGTTGGAGATGTTCTTCGGGATCTCGTTGCCGGTGCCGTCACGCCCCATGGCCGCATCGTCTGTTGACATTAACCGTCTGTTAACCATGCGGTTGCCTAATGTTGACGATGGGGGATCACCATGTCGGCCCATGTGACGCGACCGAGGTTGATGCCTGTTTCGGCCGATCCGGCCATCCGGTCGGTGGCGAGGCTGGCGGTTCGCGCCAAGGCCGTCCTACAGGGCAAAGCGCCTGTCCCACGGAGCAAAGCCATGTTCGGAAAGGACGACTTAGTGGACAATCTCAGCCGCGATCTCGATCGCGCGCGCGGAAGACGAGATGCGCTTGCATCCGAAGCCACGACCCTGACGGCCCAGATCGCCGAAATCGAAGCCCGTCTTTCGGAGGAAAAGAAAAGGCGTGAGCGTGAGCGCGTCTTGAGCGAGGTCGAAGCGATCAAGACGCGAATCAAGCAAGCCGCCGGCGCGTTTGCGCCTGTCGTCGATGGTCTCTCGAGGGCGATCGAGCAGGCTGCGGCGGTTGTGCCCGAGGCGCGCGAGCTCAATAGTTTCCTGGTGTCGGTGGCGACCGAGATCGACAGCGTGCTCGATCCCCTGCTCCGCGAACTGGATCAGCGCGCGGATGCGGTGCGAACCGGACAGGCAGCGCTGGACCTGCCGAGTTCGGCCATTGAAGCGCCGCCCATCGAGCTGCCAAAGGACACCAACGAGCGCCTGCTTCGTTTTCCGGCGTGGCTGTCCCGCGACAGGGAGACGGACAAGAAGGACACCGCCGAGAGCCCGCGCAGCACGGCGGCTTGAAGCCCCGGCACGCTGCGCAGCTCAAGACCTTGTCTGCATAATCTGACGTTCGGAGCGAGTTGAGAACTAGGCCACCTCTCCCTGCT
>NZ_JBFUES010001449.1:0-1339 GCF_056403875.1 Bradyrhizobium sp. P2_E8 | reverse complement strand
GGGAATGCCGGCGCTCAGCACCGGCTCGGGAATGTCCTCGACGCCTTCCATCAGCTGGATCAGGCGGGTGTGGTCGGCAGGCTTGCACGGCGCAAAGCCGACGCCGCAATTGCCCATGATCGCGGTGGTGACGCCGTTCTGCGACGACGGCGTGATGTCCTGGCTCCAGGTGACCTGCCCGTCATAATGGGTATGGACGTCGACGAAGCCCGGCGTCACCAGCTTGCCGCGCGCGTCGATCTCCTCTTGTCCCTTCGCGGAGATCTTCCCGACCTCGGTGATCCTGCCGGCGGTGATGGCGACATCGGCCTCGAACAATTCGCCGCCACTTCCATCCGCGACGGTGCCGCCGCGGATCACGAGATCAGGATTGGTCATGAGGTTTCTTCCCGTTTTGTTTTGTTTCTTTTCGTCGTCCCGGACAAGCGCGCCCCAAGCGCGCGCCGATCCGGGACCCATAACCACAGGGAGATGTTTGGCGAAGACTCGGAGTGACCAGTCTCGCGCTGCAACTTGTCCCTGTGGTTATGGGTCCCGGCCTTCGCCGGGACGACGATAAAATTCGTAGCTACGCCTTCTCAGGCTTCCGCTCCGTGAACGGCGACAGCACCACCGTTGCGACCATGAAGATCACGGACGCCCCGAACACCCAGTGCGGCGCGCTCTGGTCCATGATCCAGCCGAACAGCAGCGGGCTGACGATGCCGCCGAGATTGAAGCCGGTGGAGACGATGCCGAAGGCGCGGCCGGCCGCGCCGGCAGGGGCCGCATTGCGCACCAGCATGTCCCGCGAGGGCGCGATCACGCCGGAGAGAAAGCCCGCCGCCGTCATCGTCGCGGTCAAAGCCCAGCCGGGCATCGTCACCAGTGCGATCAAGAGCACGATCGCCGCGTTCGCGGCAAAGCAGGCGGCGGCGACATAGCCGTGACGCTCGGTGTGGTCGGCGAGGAAGCCGCCCGCGAGCACGCCCGCGGCGCTGGCGCCGAGGAACGCGGTCAGTGCGACGTTGGCGATCGAATAGGAAGCGCCGTAGCCGCTCATCAGCGCCACCACGCCGAAATTGTTGATGCCGGCCACCGACAGGCTGAGCAGCATGAACAGCGCGGTCAGGGTGATCAGCGCCGGCGTGATCACGGCCTGCTTCGGCGCGGTTTCGTTGCCCGGCTTTTTCTTGTGTGCGCCGGCCTCGGGGATGCCCATGGCGACCAACAGCAGCGCCACCAGAATGGCGATCGCGCCCGATGCGATCAATGCGCCGACGCCACCCGAAACGGTGACCAGCGCGGCGACGATCGCCGGCGTCACGGCGCCGCCGAGATAGCCGGCAAAGGTGTGGAT
>NZ_JBFUES010001448.1:0-1341 GCF_056403875.1 Bradyrhizobium sp. P2_E8 | reverse complement strand
GGTCTGCTTCAGGTTCTTGCGCCGGTCGCGCAGATCGTCCGGCTCCGGCGCGCCGGTTCCCTCGACATCGCGCGGCACCCCGTTGCGGACGTGATGGCGGTAGATCGCCAGCATCGCCTCGACATCGCTCTCGCGTGAGGGGCGGACCAGGACCGGCTCGTCATCCGCGCGGATTGCGGCTGTTTCGGTCATCGGCACCTACTCGGCAACGACGTAAGTATAGAGCCCGATGCGGCCATTCGCATCGACCTCCTTGTAGACGCCCTGGATTTCGACGTCGAAGCCCGGGAACGTGTTGAAGCAGGTCTCGAACATCTTGAGATAGTCCACCATGGGCTTGGCCCGTTCCGTCAGCCGCTCGCCGGGCACGATGGTGGCGATGCCGGGCGGATAGACCACGAAGGGCGTGGTGGCGATGCGGCCCGCGATCGCCTCGATCGGCAGATAATCGACATCGTTGCGGAACAAATAGCGCGCGGCATCGCGGGGCGACATCGCGATCTCAGGCATGTGCTCGGGCATGAACTGCCGCGCCTGCAGCGCGCTGACATCGGCGGCGCGGAAGAAGCGGTGCATCTCGCCGCAGAGGTCGCGTAGCCGCACGCCGGCATAGCGTGCCTGCCGCCGCTGATGGAACTCCGGGATCGCGTCCGCCAGCAACGCATTGTCGTCGTGCAGCCTCTTGAAGGCGACGAGGCCGGAGATCAGCGTGCCGGCCTTGCTCGCCTCGACGCCGGGGGTGAGCAGGAAGAGCAGCGAGTTGAGGTCGTTCTTCTCGGGCACGATGCGGTTTTCGCGCAGATATTGCGCGACCACGGGGGCGGGAATGCCGTGCTCGGCATAGGCGCCGGTGGTGCGATCGAAGCCGGGCGTGAGCAGCGTCAGCTTGTTCGGATCGGTCATGGCAAAGCCTTCCGCGAGATCGGGAAAGCCGTGCCAGTTGGTATCCGGGGAGAGCTGCCACAAGGCGGGATTGGTCGCGAGCTCGTCGGTCGAGAGCGTTTCCCAGGCGACATTGTGGGCGGCGCCGGGACGGCTGACATCGGGGATGGCGACGCGATCCGGCACGAAGGGCTCGAAGAACCAGCGGCGGTCCGGGTTCTGCTCCTTCTCCTCGAACTCCCGGCGCATTGCGCGGATCTTCTTGCGCAGCTCGATGCCGAGCCGGATCGTGTCGTCCCACAGCACCTCGCCGGAACGCCCCTTCATCATCTGCGCGCCGACGTCGAGCGAGGCGAACAGCGGGTAGAACGGCGAGGTCGAGGCGTGCTGCATGAAGCTTTCGTTGAAGCGGCGGTGCTCGACCCGCCGCTTCTGGCCGCGGATGTGACGGTCCTTGAT
>NZ_JBFUES010001447.1:0-1342 GCF_056403875.1 Bradyrhizobium sp. P2_E8 | reverse complement strand
GCTATGCACACGTCACCAAGAGCTTCGGCTCCCTCAGGGCCGTGGACGATGTGTCGCTCGACATCGCCGAGGGCGAGTTTGTGGCCATCGTCGGCGGCTCGGGCTCGGGCAAGACCACCCTGCTGCGGCTCGCCAACCGGCTGATCGAGGCGGATGGCGGCACCATCACGGTCGAGGGCGAGGACGTGCAAAACGTCGATCCGGTCGCGCTGCGGCGCCGGATCGGCTACGTCTTCCAGAGCGGCGGGCTGTTCCCGCACTTGAGCGTCGCCGACAATGTCGGGATCACGCCAAGGCTGCTGGGCGAGCCGGGAGCGGCAATCGCGGCACGCGTCGACGAGCTGCTGGAGCTCGTGCAGCTCGACCGCGCCGCGCATCGCGACCGGTTGCCCGAGGCGCTCTCCGGCGGCCAGCGCCAGCGCGTCGGCGTGGCGCGGGCGCTCGCGGCAAAACCCCGCATCGTGCTGATGGACGAGCCGTTCGGCGCCCTCGATCCCCTCACCCGCGATGCGCTCGGCGACGACTATCGTTCGCTGCATCGCAAGCTCGGCCTGACCACCGTCATGATCACGCATGACATGACTGAGGCGATCCTGCTCGCCGACCGCATCGCGGTGATGCACAGCGGCAAGCTGCTCGCGCAGGGCACGCCCGCGGAGCTCTCGAACAGCACCGACGCCTATGTGCTGGAGCTGCTGCGCACACCGCGCCGTCAGGTCGAACGGCTGAACGCGCTGCTGTCACAGAGCGGTGCGGCATGAGCCTCTTCTCCGATCCGCGCTGGAGCGACGCGCTGTCGCATCTTCCCGACTATCTCGGCAACCACGTGCGGGTGAGCTTGGCCGCGCTGGCGCTCGGCCTCGCCGTCAGCCTGCCGCTGGCGATCCTGACGCGCAACCGCCCGGCGCCGCGCGGCATCCTGCTCGCGCTCGCCAGCATCGTGCAGACCGTGCCCGGACTGGCGCTGCTCGCGCTGTTCTATCCGTTGTTGCTGGCGGCGGCGGCCCTGACGCTCGCCTGGTTCGGAATCTCCTTCTCGGCGTTCGGCTTCCTGCCGGCGATGCTGGCGCTGGCGCTGTATTCGATGCTGCCGGTGCTGCGCAACGGCATCACCGGGCTGAACGGCATCGACCCGGCGCTGATCGAAGCCGCTGAGGGCGTCGGCATGACCGCACGGCAGTCGCTGGTCCTGGTCGAGCTGCCGCTGGCGCTGCCGGTGATCATGGCGGGCATCCGCACCGCCGCGGTCTGGGTGATCGGCACCGCGACGCTCTCGACCCCGATCGGGCAGACCAGCCTCGGCAACTACATCTTTGCGGGGCTCCAGACCCAGAACTGGGTG
>NZ_JBFUES010001446.1:0-1343 GCF_056403875.1 Bradyrhizobium sp. P2_E8 | reverse complement strand
TTGAGCATGATCTTTTCGGAAAACCGCTGCACACTTTTCCGGATCATGCTCTAAGAAAACGATATGAGCGAGACTTTCACGAGCGTGCCCCAGGAAGAAGCCGGCTTTCGCGAGCGTACGCGGCTGTCGTTCGAGCTCGACGCCGACATCTGCGTGATCGGGGCAGGGCTTGCCGGGCTCTCCATCGCGCTGGAGGCGGCCCGGCTCGGGGCCAGCGTCGCGGTGCTCGAGGGCCGTCATATCGGCTGGAACGCCTCCGGCAACCAGCTCGGCACCGTGATGCCGGGCTTTGCGCTGCCGCTCACCGAGCTGATCGAGCGCATCGGCTTCGAGGACGCGCGCGAATTGTGGACGCTGTCGAAGGAGGGCGCCGAGTTCGTCCGCGCCAACGCCACCGAAGAGAACATGCCGGGAATCACCCCGAGCGACGGCGTGCTCGAGGTCTCCAACGTCGATACCGGCGACCGGTTGATCAGCCGGTTGCAGATGCTGCACGAGGATTTCGACACCGATGTCGAGGGCTGGCAGGTCGATCGCGTCCGCGAGGTGCTCAAGACCGATCGCTACTTCCACGGCGTCTACTATCCCAGGGCATTCCAGGTCGACGGCCGCAAATATGTGCACGGCCTTGCGGCGCTGGCGCGGCGGGCCGGCGCCCGCATCTTCGAGGATACGCCGGTGGTCAGCATCGACCATTCCGGCATCCGCAAGCGGATCGTCACGCCGTCGGCGCGGCTGCGCGCGACGCACATCGTGCTTGCCGGCAACATTCATCTCGGCGCGCCGTTGAGGCGCCTGTCGGAGACGCTGCTGCCGGTCTGGCGCTATGCCGGCATCACCGCGCCGCTCGGCGAGCGCGTGCACGAGATCATCGCCTTCAAGGGATCGGTGATGGATTCCGACGGCGTCGATCATTTTCGTATCGTCGACGGTGACCGGCTGATGTGGGAGAGCCCGGAGACCACTTGGGCCGCGCGGCCGCAGCGCTTTGCAGGCAGCGTCGGGCGGCGGATCCGGTCGATCTTCCCCCAGCTCGGCAATGTCGAGATCACCGAGATGTTCGGCGGCGCCACCGGCCAGACCGTGCACGGCATGCCGCAGATCGGCCAGTTGCGCAAAGGCCTGTGGGTGGCGAGCGGGTTCGGCCGCCAGGGCATGAACACCTCGGCCATGGCCGGGCAGATGATCGCGCGCAGCATCCTGTGGGGCGACGAGCGCTGGCGGCTGTTCTCGCCGTTCGAGCTGGTCTGGGCGGGCGGCGCGACCGGACGGGTCGCGGGTCAACTGGTCGGGATCTGGGGCAGGACGAGCTCCGCCGCCGCCGGCACGCTCGCCCGCTACCG
>NZ_JBFUES010001445.1:0-1348 GCF_056403875.1 Bradyrhizobium sp. P2_E8 | reverse complement strand
GTGTGCGTGACACGGCTCTCGTGCCCCGGCCGCAGAGCCGGGGCCCGGCGTTCCGCAACGGCCGATATTTGGCGATGAACGAAATAGTGGGTCCCGGCTCTGCGCCGTAGCGCAGCGCGTCCGGGACACGAAAGCGCATACCTCCGGCACCAATTCACGGCTTGCAATTTCCGTCCGTCTCTGGCGGTAAAGGGCCATGCTCTCGACCCCCAGTTCCTCATTCCGCGAGGCCTACCAGGCCCAGATCGCCGACGGCGCGATCGAGCCCGATGCCGCGCAGGCCGAAGTCGCCGAAGCCTATGCGGCGCTCGACCAGCGGCTCGCGGCTTACAAGCCGCAGCGCAAGCAGGGCCTGCTCAGCCGTCTGTTCAGCAACGACAAGGACGAGGCGCCGCGCGGGCTCTACATCCATGGCGAGGTCGGCCGCGGCAAGACCATGCTGATGGATCTGTTCTTCCAGCACGCCTCGGTCGAGCATAAGCGGCGCGCGCATTTCCACGAATTCATGGCCGATGTGCACGAGCGCATCTACGACTATCGCCAGAGCATCGCGCGCGGCGAGATCGCCGACGGCGACGTCATCGCGCTGACCGCGAACGCGATCTTCGAGGAGAGCTGGCTGCTCTGCTTCGACGAATTCCACGTCACCGACATCGCGGACGCGATGATCCTGGGGCGCCTGTTCGCCAAATTGTTCGAGCTCGGCACCGTGGTGGTCGCAACCTCCAACGTCGCGCCCGACGATCTCTACAAGGGCGGCCTCAACCGTTCGCTGTTCCTGCCCTTCATCAAGCAGATCACCGATCACATGGACGTCGCGCGGCTCGATGCGCGCACCGACTTCCGGCTGGAGAAGCTTCAGGGCGTGCCGATGTGGCTGACGCCGGCGGACAGCGATGCGGATGCCGCGCTCGACCGCGCCTGGTCGCGGATGTCAGGCGGCGCCAAATGCAAGTCGCGGGATATTTCGATCAAGGGCCGCATCCTGCACGTGCCGTGCTCGGCCCATGGCGTGGCGCGGTTCTCGTTCGCCGATCTCTGCGAGAAGCCGCTCGGCGCATCGGATTACCTCAGGCTCGCGCACGACTATCACACCATCCTGGTCGACCATATTCCAGTGATGGACCTCTCCCAGCGCAACGCCGCCAAACGTTTCATCACGCTGATCGATACGCTCTATGACAATGCCGTGAAGCTGATGGCCTCGGCCGACGCCAACCCGATCTCGCTGTACCTCGCCGACGAGGGCAACGAGGCCAACGAGTTCAAGCGGACCGCCTCGCGCCTGATCGAAATGAGCTCGGAATCCTATCTGGCGCTGGCTCACGGCCGCAAGGATTCCACCGCC
>NZ_JBFUES010001444.1:0-1953 GCF_056403875.1 Bradyrhizobium sp. P2_E8 | reverse complement strand
ACGTCGCCCTCGACATCCGCGACCTCGTGATGCGGCTGGAGGCCGAGCACATCCACGCCCCGATCGTCGCCTGCGGCATCACCAACGACGCCCGCGCCGCGGTCGCCGCGATCCACGCCGGCGCCAAGGAATACATCCCGCTGCCGCCGGATCCGGAACTGATCGCCGCGGTGCTGGCCGCCGTCGCCAACGATTCCCGCGAGCTGGTCTATCGCGACGAGGCGATGGCGAAGGTGATCAAGCTCGCGCAGCAGATCGCGGGCTCCGACGCCTCGGTGATGGTCACCGGCGAATCCGGCACCGGCAAGGAAGTGCTGGCCCGCTACGTCCACACCCGCTCGGCCCGCGCCAAGCGGCCGTTCATCTCGATCAACTGCGCCGCGATCCCCGAGCATCTCCTGGAGTCCGAGCTGTTCGGCCACGAGAAGGGCGCCTTCACCGGCGCGATTGCCCGACGCATCGGCAAGTTCGAGGAAGCGACCGGCGGCACGCTGCTGCTGGACGAAATCTCGGAGATGGACGTCCGCCTGCAATCGAAGCTGCTGCGCGCCATCCAGGAGCGCGTGATCGACCGCGTCGGCGGCACCAAGCCGGTGCCGGTGGACATCCGCATCATCGCGACCTCGAACCGCAATCTGGCCGAGGCCGTGCGCGAAGGCACGTTCCGCGAGGACCTGCTGTTCCGCCTCAACGTCGTCAATTTGAAGATCCCGCCGCTGCGCGAGCGTCCGCTCGACATCCTCGAGCTCGCCCAGCACTTCGTGAAGAAGTATGCCGAAGCCAACGGTGTGCCGGTGCGCCCGATCTCGGCGGAAGCGCGCCGCGTGCTCTCCAGCAATCGCTGGCAGGGCAACGTCCGCGAACTCGAAAACACCATGCACCGCTCCGTCCTGATGGCGCAGGGCGACGAGATCGGACCCGACGCGATCCTCACCCCGGACGGCGACCGCCTCGACCTCGCCAAGACGGTACCGGCCGTGGCGCATGCCACGATGGCCGCCGAGCAGGTGACGCGCGCTCTCGTCGGCCGCACGGTGGCGGACGTCGAACGCGACCTGATCCTGGAGACGCTGAAGCACTGCCTCGGCAACCGCACCCACGCCGCCAACATCCTGGGGATCTCGATCCGCACGCTGCGCAACAAGCTCAACGAATACGCCGACGGCGGCATCCCGATCACCCCGGCGGGAACGCCGGGCGAATATCCGCGCATGCCGATGGTGGGGGCGTAAGGACCACACGCGGTGAAGGACACGAATGGTGCGCAATTGCGCACTAGGCCGGGACGACGTTGGGAGATATAGAGCGCCCGCGCCGGCCTACTTGCCCGGCGGTACGTAGGTGCTCACGAGTTTGGAAGCCTTCTCCGCGATGCTCTTGAACTCGCTCATCTTCCAAGCGCGTACGGTTTCGATCTTGGAGACGGCGCCAGCCGCAGCGGCCACCATTCCAATCGCAATGGCATCGGAGCCGTCAGGAAACTCCGTGACGAGCACTGCATCGTGTTGACCAGTGGTCATGAAAGCTCCCTGGAGCTTCCCACCGGCCTTCTCGACCAGCGCGCCGATGGCCGATGTGCGATCGATCGGCTTGTCGACCATTCCCTTGATGCCGGCATTTGAGTATGAGACGTACGAGATGAACAACGGCATGTTTCTCTCCGTTGAGGTTACACCGGTGACAATGTCGTCCTAGAATAGGCGCTCTGAAACGAGAGCAAGGCACAGCCTGCCGACGGCATGCGAGCTGCCTTGAAAATTGAGCCACGGACTTCGGCACGTCCAACTGGCAGCTTGCGCCGACTATAGCCGACTCCACAATGCAGCGCGAACGGTAAGCCAAGCCTACCCATCCGGAAACGCCACTGTTCCACCGGCCAGGAGAAATCTGCTTCTTATTCGAGCCGCGCGCGGCGCGTGAAGCAGTTCACAATCGAACTGCATCAAGATCGCT
>NZ_JBFUES010001443.1:0-1351 GCF_056403875.1 Bradyrhizobium sp. P2_E8 | reverse complement strand
AGCGCGAGGTGTCGCTGAGAAAAGCCTTGTGGGCGTCGTAATTGGCGAGCCTCGTCGGCAGCGCGCCGGCGCGATCGATGGCGTGAATGGCGAACAGCATGGTGGTCTCCGTTTTCTTGCTTCGGTTCTTGGGACGGCCGCGAGGGGCGGCCGTCCGGGTTTGCCGTGACCTGTTGATCTACTTGCCGCCGAGCTTGCCGGCGTCCTCGAACGTCGGGCAGGTCCGCTGCTCCAGCGGCACGTCGAACGGCTGGTAATTGTCCTTGGTGATGACCGTCGGCTTCAGCACGATCTCGCTGATAACGGGTTGGTTGCGCAAGGAGCGGATCGCCATCATGGTGCCGAGGCAGCCTTGCGCAAATCCGTTGTAGTCGCCGCTCGCGAGCAGCTTGCCGGACTTGATCGCGTCGATCGCCTCCTTGGTGCCGTTGATGCCGATCACCTGCGCCTTGCGGTTGGCGCCGTCGAGCGCCTCGATCGCACCGACCGCCATGGCGTCGTTGGCGGCGAGCACGCCGTCGATCTGCGAATTCGACTGCATCAGATTCTCCATCACCTGGAGCGCCTGGAGCCGCTGGTAGTTGCCGGGCTGCGAGGCCAACAGCTTGGCGCCGGCGTTCTCCTTCAGCGCGTCGTTGAAGCCGCGGACGCGGTCGACATTGGTCAGCGAACCCTTGACGCCCTCGATGATGACGATGTTGCCCTTGCCGCCCAGCGTCTTGAGCAGGAAGCGCGCGGTCTCGAGCCCGAGGCTGTAATCGTCGGCGCCGACGAAGGAGAGGAACTTGCCGCCGGCGGAGCGGTCGGTGATGTTGACGACGGGGATCTTGGCTTCGTTGATCTTTTCGACGCCCGGCACCATCGCCTTGTAGTCGACCGGCGTGAAGACGATGGCGCTCGGCTTCTTCACCACGACGTCCTCGATCTGGCTGAGCTGCTCGGGGATCGAGTCCGGCTTGGTCGGAATGTACTGGAGCGTCTTCGCGTTCAGCGCCTTCGCCATGTTGTCGGCGCCGACCCGCACCGTCTGGAAGAACGGGTTGGTCTGGTTTTTGGTGAAGACGGCGATGGTCTCGCCGTCCGCGCGCGCCTCCGTGGTGAGCGCGGCCGCCATCAGCAGCGGCAGCGCCAAATAGCCAAGTTTCCGTTTCATGTTGCCTCCATCCCTCGTTTTGCTTGTTGGAACTCTAGGAACTCATTGCGCGCGGCGGCGGGTCTTCATGTCGAGCCAGACCGCGAGAATGACGATGATGCCGGTCACGAGCGGCTGCCAGTTGGCGCTGACCGAGAGCAGGTTCATGCCGTTCAGCACCAGCGTCAGGATCAGCGCGCCGATGAAGGTGCCGAACAC
>NZ_JBFUES010001442.1:0-1354 GCF_056403875.1 Bradyrhizobium sp. P2_E8 | reverse complement strand
CTCTCGGCGTTCCGGCAGACCCTGACCAATCGCCAGACCATCGGCTATGCGACGGCCGCCGGCAGCGTCATCGGCGCACTGTTCGCCTATGTCTTCTCGGCCCAGCAGGTCTTCACCGGCATCTATCACCTCGGCCACTACTTCCCGCTCGCCTTCGCCGTGATCGCGGCCGGCACCGCCGTTGCCGGCTTCCTCAATGCGAGGCTGGTCGGGCGGCTCGGCATGCGCGTGATYTCGCACGGCGCCCTGACGCTCTATGCCGTGGTCGCCAGCGTCATGCTGGTCACCGAAATCCTGAACGTGCTGCCACTTGCCCTGTTCATGGCACTGTCGGCGCTCATGATGTTCTCGTTCGGCATGATGGTCGCGAACTTCACCGCGCTCGCCATGGAGCCGCAGGGCCACATCGCCGGCACCGCCTCCTCGCTCTACGGCTCGATCACGACGTTGATCGGCATCGTGGTCGGCATGGCGATCGGGCAGAGCTTTGACGGCACGCTGCTGCCGTTCTCGGTCGGCTTCTTCCTGTCGACGCTGGCTGCGCTCGCGATCGTGCTGGTGGTGGAGAAGGGCCGGCTGTTCAGGCCGCATCATCGCCCCGTCGGTTAAGGAACTTGCGGGCGGCCTCGATGTTGTAGTGCAGCAATTCGAGAGGCCACTGCCATGGAACCGGAACACCGCGAAGAGCCCACCTCAGATCGGCCTGATACGGGACGTTCCGAGCCAAACGCAGAGCAGGCTGCGTTCAACGCGCCTTTCGCAAGCGAAGGCCTCGAGCGGGTGCGCGACAGCCATTGCTGAGCGCGCAGCCTATTCCGCCGGACGCCGGCTGGCGCTGAAATCGTCTGCGGCGCTCTCGGGCGCGGCGCTCCTTCCGCGCGGTGGCACCATCAGCACAACAACCTCCCGCGTGACACCGGGCCGGCCCCACAGCATGGCCTGCACGGTGAACTCACGCCTGACGAACTGCCCGGCGCCGGCGGACACCGACTCCATCCACCGGCTGCAATAGTCCTGGCCGCGGAAACAAAGCGCGGCCCAGCCGCGGTCCAGCGTCATCTTGCGCGGCAAGCCCCAAGTGTATTGGTACGCGAACGGCCGTGCATAACGCGGATGGTCGGGGCTATAGAACGCCGTCGCAAAAGCCAGCGCATCATCGCCACTCACGGCGCTCAGCGGCGCGCCGGTCAGTTCGCGCCACTCGCGCGTCAATTCGCTGGCCGCCTGCGCGTAGAAGTTCCGGCCCTCTTCGTAGCCGTGATTGTTGCGATAGACGGCATGGATCGGGGCCGCGACCAGGACGGCGGCGAGCGCGACGCCGGCCACGAGCATCGTGACGTTGACGGTGTGGAAC
>NZ_JBFUES010001440.1:0-1360 GCF_056403875.1 Bradyrhizobium sp. P2_E8 | reverse complement strand
CGACCGACCGGCCGCGCGACAGGTGGCGGCTCACCTCGTCGTTGCCCGAGTCGGCCTTGTGAGCCGTCCGGCTGCTGCCGTCCCGCGCGATGATCTCCAACCGAGGATCGAGCCGCTCGAAAGCCGACTCGATCGGTTTCACCCAAGCGGCCGACGGCACGCGCACGGTCAAGGCGATCGCTTCGGATCCTCCGATGCGGGCGGCCACGTCGCTCGGGAGCGCCGCGTCCAATGCCGCGCCCGAGAGGCACGACGCCGCGCCGGGGCGCCCTGCGGACACCTCAGCCGCCTGGTGCTCCTCCGGCGGATCGAAGTCCGCAACGTCGGCCGCACCGGGCTTCCGGACGCGCGCGCCGGCGCGATCCGCTTCGTCGTCGTTCATAGCGGTGGTGCTCCCGAAGACGACGACCGCCGGCGCAAGGAGCGCCGCGGAGCCGTGACCAACGAATCCTTGAAAACGATCGAGATCGACCGGACCCGGCGATGCGGGGCGCCGGTCGCGGCCGGCCGCTAGGCGCCGTAGCCGTGCATCCGGAGGAGCGGACGCCGGCTTCCTAGCCGGACGGTGGCGGCGGGGCCGAGCCCTAGGCGGAGATCGAGTTCGATCGAGCCCTCGCAGGCCAGCGCGCAGACCACCGCACGCATTTCGCGACGCGTATCGGCCAGGCGTTCGAGTTCGGCCATTTCCAGCGGCCCCTCGCTCTCGAGCGCCTCGACGATCTGCGCCCGATCGTCGCCGTGGATGTAGACCGAGCCATGGCTCCAGACCTCGCGCACCGAGGACAGGCGGGGCTCGGCGCGGATGTCGGCGGCGGTGACCTCCATGATGCCGGCGCAGCCGCGCTCGAAAGCGAGCTGGAGCAAGGCCTCGCCCTGCGGATCGGACGGCGGCCGCGCGTCGACGAGGTCGGCGGCGTAGCGGCCTCCGCAACGATCGAGGACGATGCCGTTCACGGCAACCACGCGGTCGGCGTGGACCACGGTGGGCTGATAGTCGATGGAGAAGATCATCGGATCGAGCGTGGCCTGGGCCAAGAAGTCGCGCACCATGGGATCGCGGGCCGCGATGGCCTTGGTGGACTTGTAGCCGACGAACAGGTTTGGACGTTTCTGCATCTACCCTCACTTTGTCGTTTGGAAACGGCGCGCGCGAGCGCCGCACGCCGTCGGCGTGCGGTGTCCGCGGGGAAGCGGGCGTATTGGCGTCGACGTTGCCTCGGCGGCGAAATGGGGGATCCCGGCAAGAATAGCCTTAGGACCGTTCGAGCGAGGCTCGCTATCGGAGAAGCACGTGGCCTGAGTGGGGCACCATAGATCACGATTTGTGCGAAAAGTCAATCAAAAAGATATTCATCAGATA
>NZ_JBFUES010001439.1:0-1362 GCF_056403875.1 Bradyrhizobium sp. P2_E8 | reverse complement strand
CAGGGCGAGGGAGCATACCTTCGGCGATCATTCGGCCGCCTGCGCCGTCGGGCGTGCGATCATGCCTTCGAGCCGGCTGCGAATGATGGCTTCGGCTTCGCGCACGATGCGGGAGATGAGCTCGGCGCAGCTCGGGATGTCCTGGATCAGGCCCTGGACCTGGCCGGCCGACCAGATGCCTTCGTCGGAGTTGCCGGTGGCATAGACCATCTTGCCGCGGGCACCCGCAACGAGCTCGCGGATGTCCTCGAACTTGGCGCCTTCCTTCTCCATGGCAACGACCTTGGTCGAGACCGCGTTCCTGGCGACGCGCGAGGTGTTGCGCATGGTGCGGAAGATCAGCTCGGTCTCGCGCTCGTCATTGGCGACAATCTTCTCCTTGATGGACTGGTGGATCGGGCTCTCCCTGGTGGCCATGAAGCGGGTGCCCATGTTGATGCCCTCGGCGCCGAGCGCCAGCGCCGCGACGAGGCCGCGCGCGTCGGCGAAGCCGCCCGAGGCGATCATCGGGATCTTGATCTTGTTGGCGGCGGCCGGGATCAGGATCAGTCCGGGCGTGTCGTCCTCGCCGGGGTGGCCGGCGCATTCGAAGCCGTCGATCGAGATGGCGTCGACGCCCATGCGCTCGGCCGAGAGCGCGTGGCGGACGCTGGTGCATTTGTGCACGACCTTGACACCGTGCTTCCTGAACTCGTCGACATGCTCCTGCGGCTTGTTGCCGGCGGTCTCGACCACCGTGATGCCGGCCTCGATGATGGCGGAGCGATATTCGGCGTAGGGCGGCGGCTTGATCGCGGGCAGGATGGTGAGATTGACGCCGAACGGCTTGTCGGTGAGGTCGCGGCAGCGCGCGATCTCCTTGGTCAGGTCCTCCGGCGTCGGCTGGGTCAGCGCGGTGATGAAGCCGAGCGCGCCGGCGTTCGCGACGGCCGCGACCAGCTCGGCGCGCCCGACCCATTGCATGCCGCCCTGGACGATCGGGTGCTCGACGCCGACGAGTTTGGTGAACCGTGTCTGCAACATGATGCGTTTCCCCGCCTGCGCTGCAGGCCCTGTTATTGGTTGATGGCGGCAGGATGCCGCCCGGGTCGGCAAAAGTCTATTGCGCGGGCGTGCGGTGAGGGCGGGGCGATCATGCGGGAGGCGGGGGGATTCCGTGGGGCGGATAATTGGGTGCCCTTCGGGACGACGTCGAGGCGATTTTGAGCTCCGCTGCTTCAACGAACTCGTCATTGCGAGCGCAGCGAAGCAATCCAGAATCCCTCCGCGGAAAGACTCTGGATTGCTTCGCTGCGCTCGCAATGACGGAGAGTGGAGCGCCGGCGTCATTCCTTGAACTCGCATTTCCATCGCAAGACACGC
>NZ_JBFUES010001438.1:0-1363 GCF_056403875.1 Bradyrhizobium sp. P2_E8 | reverse complement strand
ACGCTCTGCATCGCGCTGATATGGCTGGTTTCGATCGATCTCTGGAGCGGACAGCTCGACGATGCGGAAGCGAGCATCGACCACTTCATCGCGCATGCCACCTCGCGTTCGATGGGCCCTTATCTCTCGGTCGGCCGCGGCGTCAAAGGCGAGCTGGCCATCCGGCGCGGCGACGCCGCAGGCGGCGTCGAGACGATAAGGGCCTGCCTGCGCGAGCTCCATGATTCCGGCTATGAGCTTCTCACCACGACGTTCAACATTGCCCTGGTTCAAGGCTTGTTGGCACTGGGGCAGGTCGAGCAGAGCGCCCACTTGATCGACGAGGCGATCCGCCTCGTCGAACAAGGCGGCGATCATCTCTACATGCCGGAGCTGCTGCGGATGAAGGCAAGGGTATTGCTGTCCTTCCCGCAGCCGAAGATCGGGGAAGCAGAGACCCACCTCATGCGATCGCTGGAGCTGAGCCGTCGCAGGGGTGCGAAGGCCTGGGTGTTGCGAGCGGCGATCGATCTCGCGGAGCTTCTTGCCGACCAGCACCGCCGCAAGGAAGCAAAGCTGTTGCTGCAATCGGCGCTCGACGGCTTCGCCGAAGGCTCGGAAACGGCTGATATCAGGGCTGCTAGCGCGCGCCTGAAGACGCTGTAACGGCTCTCAGCCCGTCGGCGTGCCCTGCCGCCACTGACCACCGGCGATCTTCGCAGCGGCAATCACCGCCTGTGTCCGGCTCTCGACGCCGAGCTTTTGCAGGATCGCCGAGACATGCGCCTTGATGGTGGCCTCGGAGACGCCAAGCTCGTAGGCAATCTGCTTGTTGAGCAGCCCCTCCGACAGCATCATCAGGACCCGGACCTGCTGCGGCGTCAGCGTCACCAGGCGGTCGCGCAGGCGCGTCATGTCGGGGTCCGAGGCGGCCGACAGGTCGGTGTCGGCGGGAACCCAGACGTCCCCCTCCATCACCTTGAGGATGGCGTCGCGCAGCGTCTCGACGCCGAAACGCTTCGGGATGAAGCCGGACGCGCCGAAATCGAGCGAGCGGCGGATCGTGGCGCTGTCGTCGGAAGCCGAGACGATCACCACCGGGATCGCCGGATATTGCGCGCGCAGATAGATCAGGCCGGAAAAGCCGGAGATCCCGGGCATCGAGAGGTCGAGCAGGATCAGGTCGACGTCGGAGGTCTGTTCCAGCAGCTTGGTCAGATCCTCGAACGATCCGGCCTCGTCGATTCTGGCCGAGGTCAGGACGCTCGCCACCGCCTGCCGCAGCGCATCGCGGAACAGGGGATGATCATCGGCAATGACGAGATGTGTCGAGGGAGCGTTCATCGTTCTCTTGCTGTCGTTCGCGCCGGGCCGGCGAGTCGAT